>CAYIHC010000022.1:4617-10754 GCA_964363105.1 Candidatus Woesearchaeota archaeon
TTAATCTCGCTAGTTCCAATCATTTTCAAATTTATAGCAAAAAATAAAGAATACAATTGAAACCCTAATTTAAAGTAATTATCAGCTTCTAAATTCTTTTTCCTTAATTCCTTTGTCCCTACTTCTATTAATCTCATACTAGCAGCAAGTAAATGCTTACTAATGCACCATTCTTCACCAGCAGGATTAACTACAATCTTTTTAAGTAAATTAGTTCTTATTAATCTCACAGAATCAAGCATCTCAAGATATTTATTATTCCCTGTTTTCATCGCTGTAAAATAAAAATGTTCTTCTAAACTTATTAAATTCATCAAAGCTATGCTTAAATCTTCATCTCTGGATAAATCCACAGTTCCATTTTTAACAGATTCAATCTTTTTCAGCCATTTGTTTACTTCATCCATTTTAAATCAGCCTTTTAATAATTTCAAAGAATCCTCCAATAACAAATAAAATTAAGAAGGTAAGTATAACCCCCTGAAATGGAAATGTTTTTCCTCTTTTAATTGAAATCTTATTACTTAGCCATGGAGTAATACATACAATTAAACCACCAATTACACTTCCAAAAAGAAATAAATTCACTAAATACATTCTATTAAATAATGATCCATAATCTCCAAAAAATGAAATTTGTAATGGATAAAATCCTTTTACTAAGGGCATTATTGGTATTACTGTCAATAAAAAAGACAATACTACAATTATCGTTTTTTGAAATGGTATATATCTCTTCTTTAAATACTTTGAAAGCCACCACCCCATTGAAACAGAAAATGCACCAACAAATAAACCAATTACAATAGGAGAAACACCCAAATAAACCGCTCCCCCAACAGCCACTGCTGCCCCTGCAGTGCATAATGGACAATGCGCACTTACACTTTTAACTAAAAAAATAGAAAAAAGAAAAGGCAATAATTTCTTTAAGTTAATCATTTTATCACATCTCCATAAACGTGCTTACCATATCATCTTTTCCAAGCTGAGATATGATAAATGGTCCTTTCTTTGCACCAGGCATACCAGGAGATCCAGACGGCATTCCAGCCATTCCAATTCCCTTAATATCTGGCTTTTCATTTAATAATTTATCAATTGCCTCTGTCGGAACATGCCCTTCCACAAAATAATCACCTATAACTAATGTATGGCAGCTTAGCATATCTCCAGGAACAGAATACTTTTCTTTTATTGGAGAAACATCATTCATTTCCTTTATTTCAAGTTTAATTCCTTTTTTATTTAAGTATTGAGCATAAATGCTACAGCAACCACATGTAGGAGATTTATATAAGATAGCTTTCACACCTGAATTAATATTGTCATCCTTACCTCCAAAAACAAAAAATCCAATTAATACTACTAAAATAACACCACTTGCATATAATATTTTTTTATTCATTTTAAATCACCACTAAATCCAATAATGAAACCCTTTATAGAAGTTATTATGAAACTAGTTTCAATCAGAAAATACCTTTTTTCTTTGGTCGAACTTTCTTTTTACGAGGTTTCCCACGCTGGGGAACCGAAGTTATTCATGTTCTTTTTCCTAAAAGAAAGGTTGTGCGGGAGCTAGGACTTTCAAAGCCTCAAATGTAGCCTTTCAGCAAAAGAATAATTATGAAGGATATTGATGGGTTTATCCAAAATTAATTAAGGGAGATTTTCTTTAACAAAAAACTGCTGAGAAGCTGGACTTATTAAATCATTATTTTTTCTATATCTTTTAAATCAAAGCAATAAACTTTCTTGCCTTCAAACTCATTTATTTTTTTCTTGAATGATTTTGCAAATACAGCATAACTTTCTTTCCTTTTTTCATTCTCCCAATCAACATATTGCGCTTTATCTTTTAATCCAAAAACAATCTTTTCTGCATTAACTTTATCTTGAAATTTGCATTCTCCAAAAAGAGCCTCTTTTGATTCTTCATTTAATGCAACAATATCTATTTCTTTCTCTTTATGCCACCATCTCCCCACCTTTGAAAAATCAAAAAATTCAAAACTTGTGAGAGATTGTTTAACAACTTCTTCAAAAATTTGCCCAAGATAAGAGGAATAATCTCTCTTTATGCTATCAACTTTGAAAATTCCCTGTTCAAGACTGCTTAAATTAGAATAAATATATCTGAACCAAAATTTCAGAAAATTATCTTTTAAATAATATCTTCCAAACCTCGATTTCTGGTTTTCTGTTATGGGTACTTCTCTCTTTATAAAATCTACTTCAATTAAGTTCCTGATATAAGGAGTTATGTCTGTCCTCTGCACTTTAATAAAATCTTTTATCTCATTTATAGTATTTTTTCCGTTTGCAATTGCATTAAGGATAAGCTTGTAAGTGCTTGAGTCTTCAAACTCAAGCTTCATTAAAAAATCAACTTCGTCTCTTAAAAATCCTTTTTCTCTTTTTAGTTCATCCTCAATCCAGCTCCAGAATCTTTTGTCTATTTTTATAAGATAAAATGGAATACCGTCAGCAAAGCCATATATTCTTATAATCTCTTCTGCATCTGCTTTAGGGAAAAATTCTTTTAAGTCTAAAAAAGAGATGTTTTTAAGCTTTAAAGAGGCAGTTTTTCTGCCGTAAACTGGGCTCTGATAACTTAAAACCTTGGAAGTTATCATTGAAACAGATGAGCCAAGAATAAAAAGTTTCAGATTTGAATTCTTCAGTTTTATATCAATAATTGCTTGAAACAAATTAAGAAATTCGGGATTTTCTTTAATAATATTCTGAAACTCGTCAATTATGATAACCTCTGTATTGTCTTTTAGATAATCAAAAAGCACCTCATAGTCCTTCTTTAATTTCCCAACATTCTTATCGTAGTCTACACAAACATTATAAAATCTTTCAAGATTATTTTCACCTGTTGCAAGATAATACACTCTTCTCTTGTTTTTTGTTGCCTGAAGAATCAATTCAGTCTTGCCTATTCTTCTTCTTCCATAAATTATCTCAAAAGCAAATCCTCTTTTGTCAAGAGTTTCCTTTAGCTCTTTCATCTCTACCTTTCTATCTTTAAATTCCGCCATTCTCATCTATCCAGTATAATTTATGTTAGTATAATTGGAATTATACTATTTAAACTTTTCGGTATACCAATACTTCTGTAGTCTTGATACAATTTCTCACCTTTTCATTAGGTATTTCCAAGTTCATATTTCTCCACATCCGAATAGTTGTGCGGGTGTAAGGACTTTCAAGCTTTTCTTTCTCAGTTTTTTCCCGAGGCTTTTTTCCAAAAAGGCTCTTTGAACCTTAGTAGGCACTAAGCCACTAGCATTTTGAAACTAAAGAGTTGCCTCAAGTTAGCCGAGATTTTATCCCTCTAGCTCATTTGGCCACTCTGACACACCCGCATAAAGAGTAAGGGTTAAGAGATCCTTTTAAGATTTTCCTTCTTTGTAATAGTGAGGTATATGGTGGACAAAAACCAAATCTTTTCCAAATATGATACTTAGTTATATGTTTCTGGTTTTTAGAGCCTATTTGTGTAAAATACTTAACAACATTTGGACCATCAATTTGAACTTTATTAAACGGGAGACATCTTCGATCTTTTGGTTTATACGGACCTATAAGAAAACTTAAGATACCAGCTTTATTAAAAATATTATTAATTTCATTCATTAACCCTAGGGAAACGCTATTGATGCTCAAGCGAATTTTAATATATCCTTTTGCTGGATAGTTATAATCTTTCATACAATAAACACTACCATCAGTATCTATTAAACCTCTTAAGAATCTTCTTAAATATTTTTTATTCCTTTTTATCCAAGATGGAATTTCTAAAACAATTTTTATACCGACAGGAACTCCCATTGATTCTAAGGTTTTACATAATACTTGATTCTCCGAATAAATCCCATAATAAGAGTTTTCTCCTTTATACTCAGTTACATAGACTTTTCCAAGAAAGTTATCAAATAAACTTAAAATATGACTATTGTAATGCTCACGATCTTCAGTAATATTACCTCGCAATTGAAAACGCAGTTGTCCATTTGGTCTTTTAATTAGACTACCATCCCCAAAACATAAACCTACTATTTCAGCCATAACTTCTTTTTTTGTGTCCATATTACTATACCAATAAGTTTCCAATTATTATAAGGGATATAAATATTTTAAGGTATTTAATCTTTGTTTTACACTGTTTAGTAGCCTCGTAGTTTTTACAATATTTTTGTAATGTTTACAAAAAAAGCAGAAGATTTACGAAAAAATCTGAAAAGAGATATAGTAATCTAACTCTATACTATCCTTATATTTTTCTTTTCCAAGCTTTTCTTAGAAGAAGAGCTTAATTATTTTAAAATATATATCCCAGTATTAAATCTATCCACCAGAAATAACAGAAATTAATTCAATTTTATCTTTAGAATTTAATTTTTCATCTTCAGTAACTAAAACGCCATTTTTGACAACTAAAACAACCTCTTTATTTATTTTCAAATTCTTTAATAATTCAACCACATCCTTAGCTTTAACATTTAAATTCTTATTTTCCCTTTCAATAAACACCTTAACCATTTATTACCTCTATTAACTTCAAATATAAATTTTTTGCTTTTACCTTATTTAAAGCCTTCAGCATTACTTTATTTCTATATATCATAACTTCTTTATATTTAAAAGCACTTCCATAATCTTCAATCTCACTTTTAAGTGATTCTTTCAACAAATCAAAATCAAAATTTCCTTTAATCATAAAATTTCCAGAACCACAGAATTTAATTATTTCTATTGAAGGTTTAGAATTTAAATATTTAAATTTATTCTCACTGCAGCATTCACAATTTAATCTTTTATTAACTTTAACTATCTTCTCAACTTTATTAGTAAAACAGTATAATTCAGGTAATATTTCTTCTTTATTTAAAAGTTTTAAAGCTATTTTAAATTGTTTATCTGTAACGCTATCAACAACATCTAACTTAACACCTAAAGTCTCACAAGATTGAAAGTTCTTAGGTTCGTTAAATATACATCTTAAACATGGTTTTCCATTAATTACAGAAAACACCACTCCTTTATCTTCAATTACAGAAGCAAAAATATAAGGTATTGAATTTTTTACAGCAAAATCATTTAGTAAAAATCTTGTTTCAAAGTTATCAGTCCCATCTATGATTAAATTCACATCTTTAATTAAGTTAATGTTTTCAGAGGATAAATCATCAACTATAGCTTCTTTTAAATTTAATAGATTTTTAATTATCAAAGCCTTAGGTTTCCCTAAATCTTCATTTCTAAATAAATAACCTGTTTCTATATTGCTTTTTTCTATAGTATCTCTGTCAAGAATAACAATATTTTTGTAAATCTTTGAAAGTTTTTCAGCTATTTTGCTGCCTATTCTTCCAGCACCAATAATCAAAATATTTTTTTCCATTTTAATTGAGTTTTACTGGTTTTAAAGCAAAAACACAAATAAAAAAGCATTCCGAAACCTTTAAATATATCTTCCAAGGAAACTTACCTACTAAGAAAGCTTAGCTTTCTTAAATTCTAAATCGTATCTCTAAAAAGGATACGAAATGAGTACTTAATAAACATAATTAAGTATGAGGTACAAGCAAGTCGATAGAGTAAGAGTAGTGATCAAAAGCATAATTTTTTGCGACCATAGATTCCTATTTATCCTGTAGGAGGTTACTGCTATTTGGATTCGATTTAGGCATGCAAGTCATGGGGCTTCGCAAGAAGCACCGGCTGAAGGCTCAGTAACACGTCGATAATCTGCCTTGTTGTTCAGAATAACTTCGCGAAAGTGAGGCTAATACTGGATAGAGAATTTATACTGGAATGTTGAATTCTTGAAAGGAAACGCAGCAAGATGAGTCGGCGGCCGATTAGGTAGTTGGCGAGGTAAAGGCTCACCAAGCCTTGGATCGGTAGGGGGGATGGAAGTCCTAACCTCGAGAATGGTACTGAGACAATGACCATAGCCCTAAGGGGTGCAGCAGCTACGAAAACTTTACAATGCACGAAAGTGTGATAAGGGGATCCAAAGTGCCTATCCATTGGGTAGGCTTTTGTCAAGTCTAAGAAGCTTGGCGAATAAGTGGTGGGTAAGACTGGTGCCAGCCGCCGCGGTAACCCCAGCGCCACAA
>CAYIHC010000023.1:0-10156 GCA_964363105.1 Candidatus Woesearchaeota archaeon
GGAGCAACATGCGCTTATCTTGAAACCTGGCATCTTGATATTGAAGATTTCTTAGATTTAAGAAGAAACACAGGTGATGAAAGAAGAAGAACTCATGATATGAACACTTCAAACTGGATTCCTGATTTATTTATGAAAAGAGTATTGGAAGGTGCTGACTGGACTTTATTTTCACCTGAAGAAACACCAGATCTTCATCATTTATATGGAAAAAAATTTGATAGTAAATATATTGAATATGAAGAAAAAGCCAAACAAGGTCTTATTAAAAAATTTAAAGTAATGCCTGCACAGCAATTATGGAAAAGAATGTTAACAAGATTATTTGAAACAGGTCATCCATGGATTACATTTAAAGATTCATGCAACATAAGATCTCCCCAAGATCATGCAGGAGTCATTCACAGTTCAAATTTATGCACAGAAATAACTTTAAACACCTCAAAAGATGAGATCGCTGTCTGTTTTCCAGCAGGAACTATGATTTTGACAAAGAATGGACAACGCCCTATCGAAGAGTGTAATAATGAAGACATATTCATTCCCTTTGTTAATGAAGGGGATATCCCAACAAAATGCCAAAGTAAATTTATAAAAGGTAAGCTTATCGATAACGGCGTTAAGGAAGTTTTTAAAATAAGAGGTAAGGGTGGCTTAGAAATAGAAGCAACAAAGGATCATCGATTCCTTATTAGATCTGGTTTAATATCTAATAAAAACAGAGTTAGGAAATTTAGGTGGAAGAGGCTATCCGATTTAAAACGAGGGGATTTAATAGTTTCTCCACTTAACGACCCGATTATTCCCTCCAATTTTAAAAGAAAGATTAATATGGAATTCTTGTCAGCAGGTTGGATGTTGGGTGATGGATGGCAGACTAATAATGGTTATGGGGTAGTATTTGGTCCAGAAGATACCTATGCAATGAAACTTGTTTTACAACAAATGAAAAAATGGCATCAATCATCAAAAACTTCTCCAAATGGTTATCGTACCTGGTTCCCACAAGCTCATAGGCAGAATAATGGAGTAATATGTTGGGGGAGTACAAGAAAAGGGTTTATTGATTATATGGACCAAAATTTTGGATTTAAAATTGCTAGAGGACCTAAAAAAGAGATTAGTAAAGTCATTTTTAAATCAGAACCAGAACAGATTACAAGTTTCTTGTCTGGATTATTTTCTGCAGATGGATGCGTAATAATTGATAAGCGTAGATTAATCAGAGGTCATGTCCAATTAGCTTCATCAAGCTTAAGATTACTTAAAGATGTACAATTATTGCTTAAGCCCTTTGGTATACACGGACGTATTCGTGGTTGCTTCCCAAAAGGGCGTTATGGTAGATGGCAAGGTTTGCTTTCGATATCCTCTCTTGAATTTATGGACAGATTTTCAAAATTTATTGGATTTTCACTTAGTCAAAAGAAAGAAGAAAAGTTAAATGATTTACTCCTTACTTTCAATAAAAAAAAGAAATTTAGTGGTTTTGATCATGCTCAGATTGAAGATATTGTTTTTGTTGGAAAAAAACAAGTTTATGATATTGCTCTTGAAAAAGATCATAACTTTATTGCTAATGGTATGGCAGTCCATAACTGCAACCTCGCTAGCATTAATCTAAGTAAATTTATAAAAGAAAATAAAATCGATGAAGAATTACTATCTAAAACAATAAAAACAGGTATAAGAATGCTTGATAATGTTATTGATCTTAATTATTATCCCGTCATTGAAGCAAGAAATTCAAACCTAAAACACAGGCCAGTTGGTCTAGGGATAATGGGATTTGCAGATGCGCTTTATCTCTTAGATATTCCATTTCAAAATCAAAAAGCAATAAGATTTGCAGATACAATTATGGAATTTATTTCATATCATGCAATACTCTCATCTTCAGAATTAGCAAAGGAAAGAGGACCTTATCTAAGCTACAAAGGTTCAAAATGGGATCGTGATATATTCCCAATAGATACTGTAAGATTATTAGAAGAAGAAAGAGGAATTAAAACTGGTCTTGAGTTAGATGAAAATCTTGATTGGAAGATTGTTCGTGACAATGTAAGAAGGTATGGGATGAGAAACTCAAACACAATGGCAATTGCACCTACAGCAACAATAGCAAATATTTCTGGCTGCATCCCGTGCATAGAACCAATCTATAAAAATATTTACGTAAAAGCAAATATGAGTGGTGAAGCTCCTATTATTAATCCTTATATGGTCGAAGACTTAAAAAAATTAGATTTATGGAATGATGAAATGCTTGAGCAGATAAAATACTATGATGGTAACTTAGAGTTTATAGCAGGCATACCACAAAACATAAAAGACAAATACAAAGAAGTATTTGAAATTGATCCCCTATGGCTTATTGATTTAACAGCTGTAAGAAGTAAATGGATAGATCAAAGCCAGTCTCATAATGTTTTTGTTAAAGGAGTTTCAGGTAACAAATTAAATGAAATCTATCTTTATGCCTGGAAAAGAGGTCTTAAAACAACATATTATCTAAGAACATTAGCAGCTTCCCAAATTGAAAAATCAACATTAGACGCTGCAAAATATGGCTACACTCAAACCAGGAAATACAAAGACATATCAGAATATAATAAAGAAACAAAAAAAATAATATCTACTAAAGAAGTATGCGAGGCATGCCAGTAAAATGACAATTATAAACAATTCAAAAACAGATCCAAACAAAATTTTACCCATGAGATATCTTTGGGCAAGGCAATATTACAAAGACGGAGTTTCAAATAACTGGGTTCCTGAAGAAGTAGGGATGCAGAAAGATGTTGAGCAGTGGAAATCTATGCGTGAACTAAAGGAAGATGAAAGAAGATTAATAAAATGGAACCTAGGTTTTTTCTCAACAGCAGAATCTCTGACAGCAAATAATATTGTTCTGGCTGTTTACAAAAATGTTACAAACCCGGAATGCAGGCAGTATTTATTAAGACAGGCATTTGAAGAAGCAATTCATACAGACACTTTTATCTATTGTTGCGACTCTTTAGGTCTAGATCCTGAAGAAATCTATAATATGTATAAAAACATTCCCTCTATAAAGAGAAAAGATGATTACGTAGTTGAATTAACTAAATCTATTTTTGATCCAAATTTTTCAACAGAAGGGTTGGATAATATTAAAAAATTCCTGCACGATTTAATAGGTTATTATGTAATAATGGAAGGTATATTCTTTTACGCTGGATTCGCAATGATGTTGGCTCTAAAAAGACAAAATAAAATGATTGGTGTAGGTGAACAATTTGAATTTATAATGAGAGATGAAAGCTTGCATTTGGCTTTTGGCTGTGATTTAATAAATACAATAAAAACTGAAAATCCACAAATATGGTCAAATGAATTCCAGAGAGGAATAGTTAACCTGATAAGAAAAGCGGTAGAACTTGAAAAAGAATATGCTTATGATGCCTGTCCTCGTGGTTTATTGGGGATTAATGCAGAACAGTTTTGTGATTACGTTGAATACATAGCAGATAGAAGACTAGAAAGAATTGGTCTACCTAAGATTTATTCCAAAGAAAATCCATTCCCATGGTTATCTCAATCTACAGATTTATCTAAAGAAAAAAATTTCTTTGAAACAAGAGTTACAGAATACAGGCAGGGAGGAGACCTAGTTTGGGACGAATAAAATGGTAAAAGTAAAAAAATTACATCCAGAAGCAGTAATCCCAAAATATGCCCATAAAGGTGATGCAGGGATGGATATTTACTCTGTAGAAGAATTAATTATTCCTTTAAAAGAAAGAAGATTAATTAAAACTGGTTTAAGTTTTGAAATCCCTGAAGGCTATGAAATTCAAGTAAGACCAAAATCAGGCTTAGCTTTAAATCATGGTTTAACTATTTTAAACACACCAGGAACAATAGATTCAGGTTATCGTGGAGAAATATGTGTAATCTTATTTAACACTTCTGACAAAGATTATCAGGTCAAGAAAGGTGAAAAAATAGCCCAAATAGTATTAAAAAAAGTTGAATTAATGGATATAGAAGAAGTCAATGAATTATCAGATTCTTCAAGAGGTCAAGGTGGATTTGGTTCTACAGGGGTTAAGTAACAATATTATAATAAAAGAGATACATCTACCAATTTTAAAGGCAACCAAAAACATTAAATATAACCTATCCTTTATATAGTATAGATATATACTTAACACAGTATAAAAATGGAAATACATCAAGAAGAGATGAAAATATTGGACCTTTTCAGGAAGAACATCTTTGCAGAGTTCACTCTAAAGCAGATTATGGAAAAGCTTGGCAAGAAGTCATATAATTGGACATATAAGGCAATCAGCAAATTAAGCAAAAATGTGTTAGTTTCTGAAAAAAAGGGTAATACCACAGTTATAAAACTTAATCTCAATAATCCATGTGCGATAACATACTTATCCTTTCTTGACAGGCAGGAAGCATACAAAAGAGATATTTTCTTAACTAACGAATTAATTGAAAACATCTCTAAAAAGACACCTTATTTTATTCTTATTATAACTGGCAGCTATGCAACAAATTATGTTAAAAAAGATTCAGATTTAGATTTAGTAGTGATAGTGGACAATGAAAATAATAAAAAAGAAATTAGCCCATATATAAAAGACGTAACAAGACTTTCAGGTATAAATGTAGATATGCATATCTTTACAAAGAATGAATTTTATCTAATGCTCACCAATGACAAAGAGAATTTTGGGAAAGAAGTGTTCAGAAAACATCTTCTGTTTTATGGCGCTGAAGCCTATTACCAAATTATTAAGGAAGCGATAAAAAATGGTTTACAAAGAAAAATATTGGTATCTTAACGATAAAGAAGAATTGGAATCTGTAATGAGGGGACATACAAGAAATGGGAGCCTATTCGAAGAAAAAGAAGTAGATAAGCCTCAAATAACCATCAATTTTAACAGGGCAGAAAATGAGCTCAAACATGCAGAAACTATGTTTAAAATTTCAGAAAGCAAAAAATTAAAGCCAGAGCTGAACCTTTTGGATGAAGATACTTTCTATAGTGGTGTGATATCTCATGCATATTACAGTATATTTTTTGGAGCAAAGGCCTTATTGATAAGTGTTAAAATAAAAACTCGTTCGCCTAATATCCATAAAGCAACTTTAGATGCATTTGCTTATTATTTTATTGTCAATGGCAAATTAGACTTTGAACTTTTAAAGATATACAAATCTGCTATTGTAAAGGCAGACCATCTTCTTGAACTTTTTGTTTCTGAAAAGGAAAAAAGAGGCGAGTTTACCTATCAAAAACTGCCGGATGCAAATAAAGAGCCTGCTAATGAATCAATAAAAAAGGCTACAATATTTTTGACTAATCTAAAGAAAGTTATTGGCCGATAGTCAAAAATCTAATTATCAAAAGTTTTCTTCAAGAGGTCAAGGTGGATTTGGTTCTACAGGATTGAAATAAAATTATCACTGTTTAGTAATCGGATATATATATATGGGAAATCAATTAAAATTTCTAAACGATTAAATTATAAGGGGAGGTTAAAATGAAAACAGATAATAGAATAGGGATTGTTATAATTATTGCAGCTATAGTTGCTGTAATTGCCACACTAATAGTGCCTTCAATAACAGGAAATGTTATAAAAATAAATCAGGATGCTAAAGGAAAATATAGAGTTTATACAACAAGCGAAACCTATAGTCGAGCTGGAACCGATCAAAGGATAAGCACTGCAATAACCAATCTGCTTAATAACGTAATTGATGATGAAATCATGGAACCACTTGAAGAATTAAGGTTAATAGAACATTGTGACCAATATGTGCAGTTAGGAGGAAAAAGATCAATTAACTTAGGTGGGGAAAGTTATAATATAGAATTAATAAATGTTGATTCTTCAGATAGCGCAAAAATTAAAATTGGAAATGTTGAAAAGTCTGTAACTAAAGGTCAAACTTATGAGTTCGGAGAAGTTTCTAGTGGAAGTTTAAATGGTATGATCCAAGGGAATCTTAAGGTTTATATAAAGGGAATTCAGTATGAACCAAATGAAGATAATGCAAAAATAGTAATGCTAGAAGCCAGTAATTGTAAACTTTAATGAAACGATTTTCTTTTTTATTTAAATTTTCTCAAGAATTCTTCTCTTTCAATTTTTATTTCTTTTAAAATTGCTAATAATAATCCCTTACCTATATCTTTGTTAGCGTGCATTGGAACTGTAGTAACTCTTCCATCTTGATGACGGTAAAACATATGACTACCTTTTTGCCTTATACAAACAAATCCCTCTTTTTCAAGAAATCTACATAACTCTTTAGAAGACACTAAAGGCAATTTCAATTTTACACCTCAATTTCTTGCACCCCTACGAATTTAATGTTCTCTTCCTTAATCTTTGTTTTTTCATTGGATTGAACTTCCAAACAAAGCTCAATAGCCTCTCTTATATTTACCATTAATTCATCTAATGTATCTCCTTGACTTAAACAACCATTTAGTTCTAATACTTTACCAACATAAACACCATCTTCGTCCTTTTCTATTATAACATGAAAAATTTGTGCCATAAATAGTCTATAATATCATCAATTTATTAATCTTACGCTTTTATAATTTTATATCCATTCTCTTCAATCTCATCAGCTAACTTATAGTCCCCTTCTTTTACAATTTTTCCTTTCATCATCACATAAACTCTATTAGGATTTAAATATTTTAAAATCCTGTTGTAATGAGTAATAACTAAAACCCCTGATTTAGAAGTTTCTTTAATCTTATTTACTCCCTCACCTATAACTCTTAAAGCATCTACATCAGTCCCTGAATCAGTCTCATCCAATACAGCAATTTCAGGTTCAAAAACAGCCATTTGCAATATTTCACACTTTTTCTTTTCACCGCCGGAAAAACCATCATTCAAATGCCTCTGTCCAAATGTTCTATCTATATGTAATAAATCCATCTTCTCATTTATCTTTTCTAAAAACTTCATAACATCAACTTTAGTATCTTTTAGATTATTATACGCATTTCTTAAGAAATTAGAAACAGAAACCCCTGGAATTTCAGATGGATATTGAAAACTTAAAAATATTCCTAGTTTAGCTCTTTTATCAGGGCTTAATTCCAAAATATTTTTTTCTTTATATATAACTTCACCAGACTCTATTTTATAATTCGGATGCCCCATTATTGCTAAAGCTAAAGTAGATTTCCCCGAACCATTTGGCCCCATTAAAGCAACTATCTCTCCCCTTTTAACTTCTAAATTAACATTATCCAAAATTTTCTTCCCTTCAATGCTTACACTTAAATTTTTAATTAATAGTTTCTCCATTTAAATCACAATCCTCCATATTTTTGCCTTCTTTTAGATAGATACCCTTTTTAAGAGCAAATAAACCCAATAAAGCGCATTTAATTCTCACAGCTCCAATGTCTATTCCTAACATATTAATCATTTCATTGTTTTTAATTTTCTTGATTTCTTCCAAAGATTTGCCTAATATATGATTTGACAATAAATCAGCAGCTGCCTGTGATATGCTGCATCCTCTTCCAGTAAATCTCACATCTTCAACTTTACCATCTTTAACTTTTAAATATATTTTTATTTCATCCCCACATAAAGGGTTAGTATCTAAAAAACTAATATCGGGATTTTTTAAAATACCTGAATTTCTAGGATTTCTCCAATGATCCAATATATTCTCCATATAAGCATCCATTTTATACTTTAAACACCCCCTTAGCTTTTTTTAATCCATTAACAAATTTATCAACATCTTCTTTTGTATTGTAAACATAAAAACTAGCTCTTGCAACAGCAACCTCACCAAGAGAATTTACTAATGGTTGTGCACACATATGTCCACCACGAATTGCAATCTTTAATTCATCTAAAAAAGCAGACATATCATGAGGATGTAATCTTCCCAGCTTAAAACTTATCAAACCATTCCTTTCTTTTGGACCATAAACTTTTAAATTTGGTATTTCTTTTAATCTTTCCAAAGCATATTTTAATAATTGCTGCGTATGTGAATACACATTATTCATTCCAAGATTAGTTAAATAATTGACAGCTTCCATTAAACCAATAGCCCCAGCAACATCTGGTGTTCCAGCCTCAAACTTCCAAGGTAAATCATTCCATTTAGTTTCGTTTATCTTAACATCTTTTATCATATCCCCGCCATAAATAAACGGTTGCATATCTTTCAGAATTTCATGTTTTCCATATAATACACCAATACCCATAGGTCCCAGCATTTTATGTCCACTAAAAGCTAAAAAATCACAATCTAATTCTTTAACATCAACACTAAAATGTGGAACAGATTGAGCCCCATCTACAACAACAATAGAATTAAATTCATGAGCTTTTTTTATTATCTCTTTTATAGGATTTATAGTTCCTAAAACATTAGAAGCATGTGTAATAGCAACAATCTTTGTATTTTTATTTATATATCTCTCCCAATTATCCAGATTTCCTTCTTTGTCAACAGGAATAACTCTCAAAACTGCACCAGTTAACTTGCAAACTTGCTGCCATGGAACAAAGTTGCTATGATGCTCCATTAGTGAAACTACAACTTCATCACCTCTCTTTAGTTTTAACCCTAAGGAATAAGCTACTAAATTTATAGATTCAGTTGTATTCTTAGTAAAAATAACTTCATTAGACAACGCATTAATAAACTTTGCAACTACTCTATGCGCTTCCTCATATTTTTCAGTTGCCTCTACTGCTATCTGATAAACACCCCTATGAACATTTGCATTATAATTTTCATAATAATTTTTTATTGCATTAATTACCTGATACGGTTTCTGAGATGTTGCAGCATTATCTAGATAAATTAAACCCTTGCTTAAAATTTGAAATTCCTTCTTAATTTTTTCAGAGTTTAACATTTTATCACTTCCCTTACTAAATTTAATTTTTCTTGATCTTCAGTATAAAACTTAAATAATGGCTCAAAAAAACCTTCAACAATTAAATGTTCAGACTCTTCCTCACTTAATCCTCTTGACTGTAAATAAAATAATTTCTCTTTTTCAATCTGCCCTATAGTAGCCCCATGTGAACACTTAACTTCACTATTCTCAATTTCTAAATTTGGTATTGCATCTGCTTCCGCATTATCAAAAATTAAAATATCCGCCTTCTCATACCCATCGCTATAAGCTGCATTTTTCTCAATTCTCGTTAAACCTCTTATTAATAATTTTGAATTATCTTTAACAACCCCTTTAGCCATTGTATCTGAATAAGTATTTTTTTCATTATGCCTAGATATTGTATAAAAATCAACCTGTGACTTATCATCTAAAGAACATAGTATAGCTGTTTTAACTCTTGCATTAACATCATTTAAATTAGTTTCAACTATAGATCTTGAAAAATTCCCACCTTTCAAAGAGTTTAGCCATTTCATCTCTGCATTTAATTCAACTTCAGCTTTATATTCCCCAAAATAATATCCCTCAACAACAGTTTTGGTTAAATACTCAACCTTAGAATTTTCTTTGCATAATATATCTACACCAGAGCTCATAAATCCTTTCCCTTTAAAATTTTCTTTTATCATAACTTTAGAATTTTTTCCAACAATAATAACTAGATGTAAAAAACTTGCATCTCCGCTTATCTCAACACAAGTTTCAGTATTGTCCGGAATTAATACTAAGTTACAATTAAAACAAAAAGTCTTATGCATTAAACTAAACTTATCACTATTGGTTCTAGAAGAAAAAATTAAACTCTTAACATCATCACTTATTTTATTAACCTTAGCTTTTCCTGATTTTATTAAAACATTTGCTTTATTTCTTATTAAAGATTCACTAAAGTTAAAATTATTTAAAGTTAAAATTATGCTTAATCCATATTTAAAATATTTATTAAATTCTTTCAAATTATACATTTCTAAATATTTTAATCTTTCGGACAAAAGCCATCTAGGCTCATTATCTCTACTACTTAATTCCTCAACAACATCTTTAAGTTCCATTTTAGAATTTTAACCTAAATTTGTCTCCATCTCCAATTCAACTAATCTATTAAGCTCTATTGCATACTCCATTGGCAGTTCTTTTGTTATTGGTTCTACAAAACCAGACACTATTAATTTTCTTGCATCT
>CAYIHC010000024.1:0-10142 GCA_964363105.1 Candidatus Woesearchaeota archaeon
ATCCGTTTGTCTTTACATTTATCATACTTGTCAACATAAAACTTAGCGCTCCGGTATTTGCCACTTTTTTAGTATTGGCATATATTTTATATTTTTGGTTCGCCTCACAACTTAGACTATCACTTAGAATGTTTAAATATATGGTTTTGGGTTAATATGTTTATGGCAATTGGTCTTGTTAATGGAACGGGTGTTAGAGTAGATCCCTTGGAAGTTAATGTTAAAAAAGAAGAAACTAGAAAATTTGCTGCAACATCTTTGACAATTACAGGTAAAATGAGTTTAAGAGTTCCTGGAAGAGAAGAATATACTGATGTTACTGAGTTAAATGTTATGTATCCAGATTTTAATGCAACAATGACTGGTTTTTTAACTGAAACTGATGAAAATGCAGTTGATGTAATCTCTGGGAGATTAGAAATAAAAGCTTTTAGAACTAATCCAACTGAAAGAACTCTTTATAGAAAACAAGATAGAATGGAATTAGATCCTGAAATAACTTTTTATCAAAGAGGAAAAAAAGTTGTTTTAAATCAAGTTATTGGTAAGCCTGTAGTTCATATTGATGAAGGTAAAGTTACTTATAAATAAATTTTAAAATGATTAGTTTAAGAAATTTTAATAAACTTTATGAAAATCCAAATTTGATTCCTGTTAAAGAGGGTAATCCTTATTCTAATCAAGCTGTTGATATCTCTTCTAGAGTCAATGTAATAAGATTAGTTGATGCAGAAATTTCAAATAGTGAAAGAAGATTTTATGTCCCAGGCACATCTTACTTGCTGAAAACAGGCGAACTTGCGAATCTAGTTAAAACAAGAAAAGAAATTTTTCATGGAACTTTTGGATCATTTGTTCCACATCTAACCGACTTATTAATCAATAATCCAGAGGAGGAACCAATTCCTCTTTTGAATATTCTTGCTGTAAAACTTAGAATGTCTGTAAGTCCTTCTTTGTCTCCTTATGAGACTGAGTTAATCTTAAAATGGATGGGTAGTCAAGACTTTTTATATCTGAGAAATTTTGCTAGAATCCATAGAAGAGAAAGTGGTAAAATTGATTTAAACTCTCTTGTTTTATTGGAAGATGTTGATACTTTTAAACCAATATCTAACTATGAATGTGATGGAGTTCAGACATCTGAAGAATCAATAGGTTTAGTTAAGTTACCCGCAATAGTAAAAGCATGGGAGGCTGAATTTACTTTTCAAAGTAGAGATTGTGCTAAGATTACAGATGGCGATGGTAGAGTTGGAAAATATAAGGATGGGATTTTAACGTTACAGGAACCGCAGTTTTTTATTAGAGCAGTTAATCCACAATTAGATCTTAAAAAGACACTTCAAAAAAAATTTATGGACTTATTTTCTTGGTGTGGATATGGTGTCCTTGTTGGTCTTGGTGGTTGGGTATCATTCACTTTACTTGGACAAAAGGAAGGGTGGATACCTTATGGTATATCTACTACTCTTGGAGCTATAGCTGGGGGAGTTAAAGCCATTCTTAGACCCTATGTCTACAAAAAAGATAAAGACAGCTCTATGGACTTGGCGTTTTTTGGTGTTGTTAAAGATATGAGATTTGATAATTTAGAGGGTTTATTGCAGAAAAATGAACAACAAAAACCTTTTTAAATACTTTAAATGGACTTATTAAGATGGAAGGAGTATTAGTTAATTTCAGAGGAAGCAGAAGAACAAAATCAGATAATCAAATGGTTATGAAGGTTGATAAGTTCGAAGATAAAGAGAAGGCAAAATCTTTAGTTGGCAGAACTGTGGTATGGAAAAGTCCTGCTGGAAGAGTTATAAAGGGTAAAATAACAAATATACATGGTAACTCTGGTTGTTTAAGAGTTGCTTTTGAAAAGGGTATGCCTGGACAAAGCGTATCTCAAAAGGTTTCAATAGAATAGCTTTTCTTTTTAAAAAAGAAAACCTAGGAAAAGAAAATCAAATAAGAAAATAAAAATGGTAAGTCTAAGAAGAGCTAAATGTTACAGAAGGATAAAAAGACCTTATACTAGAAAGTCAAAGTTTAACAAGTTGAGTTTTGTTAAAGCTATTCCTCAATTAAAAATAGTAAGATTTACAATGGGCGATCATAGGAAAGTAAGACCTTATACTTTAAGTTTGGTTTCATTACAAGATATACAACTAAGACAAAATTCAATGGAATCTGCTAGGGTTTTTGTTAATAAGCATCTACATGACAGTTTAGGGTTGAATTATTTTTTTAGAGTTTTGACTTATCCTCATCATGTTTTAAGAGAGAACAGAATGTTGACTGGTGCTGGTTCAGACAGAATGCAGAGAGGTATGCAGAAGGCATTTGGATCTCCTGTGGGAATAGCTGCGCAAATAAAGAAAGGACAAGATATTCTTAGTATTAATTTAGATGAAAAAGATGTTCCTTTGGGAAGAACTTTACTTAAGAAAGTTACTGCGAGATTAGCTGGATGCTATAGAGTAAATGTTAAAAAAAATTAAATTTATTTTTTTATACTTCTTTTTATAACTTTATATTTATTCTTTGGAGTGAAAAAGTAAAATAACAAACCAAGATTCTTTTCTTCCTGTAGATAAACAATTACATAACCAATTACTTTTATTAGGATACCAATGAGAATAATTAAGAGATCGTTTTTCCATAGGCCTAATATTAGTAACAAATAACTTGCAATATGGAATGGTATTTGTGTTTTTATTAAATATAATTTTACTAACTGATTATACCATCCAATTTCCTGCTTTGTTTTGTGACTTAAGGCATATGTAATGCCTATTATTAGTAGAAATACTCCTAGTGTAATCCATATAGTATTATGCAGCCATAAACCCCCTGCAATGAAATAAATACCAATAACGTGCAATATAAAATTCAATGGATGTTTATGAGATAACAGTATTTTTTTAAGAATCTCTTTTTTTAGTATTATTTTCACACTCTTCACCTCTTAACTCTGATAATTTAACAAGATGGTATCTTATAAACTTTTCTTTCTTTAATTTTAATACCATTATTCGGTAGTATAAAATGGAAATGCTTTTAAATGATGATTTATTTGTATATTTGATGGAAGAGATTAATAATTTTCATTCGGAACAACTGAAAAATTTAAGTAAAATAACTGATTCTTTTAATGTTAATTTTGATTTATTAAATAAATTTGACTTGATAAAAGAGCTTGAGAAAACTGTAAATTCTGAAGTAATATTAAATAATTTGTTTTTGACATCTCAATTACTGAATAATTTGGACCAGAAAGAAAGATGCAGGTATTTAATAATGAAAACAAGAAGATTAAGAAGGCAAATTTTTGATACTTTAAACAGGAAGATGGTGTATTAAAAATGCTTGATCTTGAAGTCATCAATATTTGTCATAATGTTGTTACAGATCTAACAGGGATTAGATTAACTTGGTATGAAATAATGGATTTATCAAGATACGTTAAATCCTTTGAATCTATGAAGAGAGAGAGGGGCGTTAAATTTAATTTACCTCCAGAGGCAGTGAGGCAATTTATGTTGGATAACTTCGGGATAGATGCTTATACAATATGTAACAGAACTGTTCAAACTATAAGATATGGAAAACGAACTGTAGAAACAATGGGTTTAGGGTTAGCTAAAACAGAAGAGTTTAAAGAATATTGCAGGAGAAATGTTGATTTCTGGCGTTCGGAAAGAGAATTAATTTAATCTTTTCAAAGCAATTTTCAAAGCAGCTTCCCTAGGGGAAATATTTAATTTTTCAGATTCTTTTAAAACTAATTCAGTGTTCTTTTTTAATTTTCTTTCAACTAATTTGAACATTGTTTTTGGGTTATGGCCTTTGTATTCTGCATAAGAGCTTATTACTCCGCCTGCATTTGCAACTATATCAGGAACTACTAAAATATTCTTTTTATGTAAATATTCTTCAATTTCACTTGTTGTCGGGATATTTGAGCCTTCAACTATAATTTTAGCTTTAACTTTATTTTTATTATTCTCATTTATTAAATCAGGAATTGCTGCTGTAACTAAAATGTCCACATCTAAACTTATTATATCTTGAGAAGGAAAAACTTTACAATTTGGATAATTAACAACAGAGCCGGTTTCTTTTTTAATTTTCATAATTTTTTCATAATCTAAACCTTCTTTTACATAGCAAACCCCTTTTGAATCTGAAACAGCAACTGTTTTTATTTTGTCTTTTGATAAAAATTCAGCTACAAAAGTTCCTACATTTCCAAAGCCTTCGATTGCAACTGTTACTTTGCTTTCATCAAAATTTTTATGCTTTAAAGCAATTTTTAGTGCGTGATAAACACCAAAACCAGTGCTACCATATTCATGAGGTATACCACATTTAACACCCGGCTTGACGCACATATTCGCAGGTTTTCCTGTGCATGCTCTCCATGAACCATTTGCTTCTGAAAAAATCTTCATATCTTCTTCTGCAGTATTAATATCAGGACCAGCAATATACAATTTAGGGCATATTGGTTTTATTGCTCTTGAAAATGCTTTAATGATTTCAAATTTCTGTTCTTTGGTTAAATTTTTTGGATCTGCTATAATGCCTGATTTTGCTCCTCCAAATGGCAAATCAGCTAAGGCGTTTTTAAAGGTCATTGCTCTTGCTAATCTGGAAACTTCTTCAATTGAAACTGAAGGGGTCATTCTAATACCCCCTTTTCCAGGGCCTCTTTTTGTATTGTCTATTACTACAAATCCATGCATTTTTGTTTTTGGATCATAAACTTCCAAAATTTTCTCAGGTCCTAAACTGTCGAATGTTACCATCAATAAAATCGCTAAGATAGTTGTTTTTAAAGATTTTGTTGTTGAATTAAAAACTGTTTTAATAACACTGTTAATATTTTTGGAAAATTATTTATATAAGAAAGTTAAATTACTTTAATGAAAGAAATATTGTTAGTTGTTTTTGTGATTATAATTGCTATTTTGTTTAGCAAATCTGAAAAGATTTTTAATAAAGAAATTCCTAAAAATGCTGAAGTAGCTACATTTGCAGGTGGATGTTTTTGGTGCATGGAACCCCCATTTGAAAAATTGAAAGGTGTTTTTAGAGTTATTCCTGGATACACTGGGGGACAAAAAGAAAATCCAACTTATGAAGAAGTATCAAGAGGAGTTACCGGCCATTTAGAATCAATTCAGGTTTTTTATGATCCTGAGGTTATATCTTATTATGAATTATTAAGTGTTTTCTGGAAACAGATTGATCCGACAGATGATAAAGGACAATTTATTGATAAAGGTGAACAGTATAGATCGGCTATTTTCTCCCATAATGAAGGACAAAAAAGATTAGCAGAAAAATCAAAACTAGAATTAGAGAGAATAGGGAGATTTGATAAGCCAATAGTTACAGAGATAATAGAGTTTACTAAGTTTTATCCTGCAGAGGAATATCATCAAGATTATTATAAAAAAAATCCAATTAAGTATAAGTTTTTCAGATATAATTCCGGGAGGGATAAATATCTTAGGAATAAGTGGGGGGATGAAATTAATCTTACGAATTATAAAAAACCATTAGATAATGAATTGAAAGAAAGATTAACTAAAATTCAATATAAAGTAACACAGAAAAATGGAACAGAGCCTGCATTTAAGAATGAATATTGGGATAATAAAGAAGAAGGAATTTATGTTGATATTGTTTCTGGTGAGCCTTTATTTAGTTCAAAAGACAAATTTGATTCTGGAACAGGATGGCCGAGCTTTTATAAACCATTAGAAACTGGTAATATAGTTGAATTAGAAGATAATACCTTGTTTACGAAAAGAACTGAAGTCAGGAGCAAACATGCGAATTCTCATTTAGGGCATGTGTTTAATGATGGGCCTAAACCAACAGGGATAAGATATTGTATGAATTCTGCAGCTTTAAGATTTATACCCAAGGAAGATTTGGAAAAGGAAGGTTATGGGAAATATTTAAAAGAGTTCTTTTAGTAAAAAGCGATAAGGTTAAAAACAGTTTTATTGTTTAATTTAATTATAGCGGAGTAGGACAGTCTGGAGTGTCCGTCACAGCTTTTCTTTGAGAAAGAAAACTTAGGAAAAGAAAGATGCGGAAGGGGCTCATAAGATTGTCTAAGAAACCCGAAAGTATAAACCGGGATGGTCGGTAGTTCAAATGAGCTTTCTTAGGAAGAAACCTCGGAAAGAAATTGAAAGTCTACCCTCCGCTATCTTTTAACTACCATTGTCTAAAAAATACCAAATACATAAGTAAGTAAGTTAGAATTATTATTAGTATCCAACCATATTTTAGATCTATTTTGTCAATCAACTCTTTTGTTTTATTCTTCATTTTTATTCCTCTTTATTATTTTCAGTATCCTATTAATGACTACAATAAATGCCAATATATAAATTATTACTATTGTCTGTGCAACCCAAATTGAAGTTTCTTTATCTGCAATGTAGTATATTATAGCACTTAAAACACCAATAAATGTTGAGTATGCAATTATACCATTAGATAAAATAATAACGTCCTCTTTTTCTACATAACTTAAAATATTTTTCATAATTGGGGTATATCCCGCTGTCTTATATAATGTAGTGGTAAATTTTTGTAAAATCTGAGGTTAAACTTGTAAAAATCTACAAACTTTTCAGGGATTCAACCACAAAAATTAAGTTTTATTGAAGGATTTGCGAAAATTCTAGAATCTTAATTATAGAAAAGTTTTATAATGCTTAATTTAAATTGAATCTTATGATAGAAGTTGAAAAGATATTAATTAAAAATAACCTGAAATACAGAATTATAAAGTTAAAAGGAAAAGCAATTAGCGCTGAAGATGTAATTGAAAATGCTGTAGATAATGTTAATGAAGACGAAATATTTAAAACTATAATTGTTGTTGATAAAAACAAAAAGAAATATGCTTTTTTAGTAAATAGGCATAGAATGGTTGACTTTGGAAAGGTGAAGGAAATAGTTGGAAGTAAAGTTAGATTAGCAAATGATGTGGAGCTTAAAGAGGAAGGTTTTGAGCCTGGAAATGTGTGCCCTGTTTTGGTTAAAGCACTTTTATTTGTTGACAAAGAACTTTTTGAATTTAAGAAATTTAATTGTGGAAGTGGTGATTTAAAACATGGTTTAGAGATGAATGTTAGTGATTTAAAGAAGGTTAAGAATTATGAAGTTGTAGATGTGGAAAGATAGTTATTCTGTAGTAGTGATATATAGAAAGGTTTATAAATAATCAATTCCATTGTTCATTATGCCAAGAACAAATTATCCTGTTAATGAATATTTAAGAGATTTGTGTATTTTAGATCGAAGTATGGGGGTGAATGTTAATCCATTGGAACATACAAGAACCAAATTAGAAATTTTAGTTAGTAATGGAATAACACACTTGAAGGGGGGTAAAGGTATTTATTTAGAAGGCTTAACTGAAGAGGATATAAATGATTTTGCAAGTAGAATTCATAATGCCTGGAGTTTTTATAAGGAAAGACCTAAATTATTTAGAGATCCCTTATTAAGAAAAACAGTGGAAAAGGATGATAATTATCTTAGAAGATTACAAACAACTAATGGAATTATTAGCAGATTAATACCTGAATTAAGATCAAGAGATTTAAATATAGAGGTTGCAAGATTACAAAATGCTTTAAATGTTAATAATGAGAGAATAGCTGAATTACTACCAACTGAAATCAATGATGTTGTAGTAGCAAATACTAATGTTTTAGATAGATTGGTTAGTGAACTTGGAGTTCAAGGAGTTTTATTTGAAGGTTTAAAACCGGGAAGTTTGGCTCATGCAGGAGCTATACAAGGTGGGCATTATGAGAGAAGGAAGTATAGGGAGAGAGTTGGAATAAAAAAATTAAAAGCGGGCTTATAATTAAAATTTTAATTTGACAGTTCTAAAGTGATAAACAAATCAAACAGGTGGAGAAGGAAGGAAGAAAATAAATTAAAGAAACTTATTCTAATGAGACTTGGCATTATTGCTACAACTGGATTAATCGGCTTAGGTCTAATGAGGTTTTATTCTAATAGCATGACAAAATGTTCTCAGGATTCTAAAATAACCTTGGAAAATAGAAGCACGGAAGATAATAAGAGGTTAATATCTTATGAAGCAACTAGAGATAATGAAGATTTAAGACAGGAATACGTTAATCAGCAATTTAATAAAAATCTACCTTATTTTGTTTCAGAGGTGATTTATGATCCCCGGAATGTAATTGTCAGGAATTATATCCTCGACCTTGTTAAAGACGGCAAAATGGATGAAGATTTTGCTGATTCTCTGCTTGAAGAGTTAGTAAGTAACAATAAAATTTCAGAGCAGTTTATGAGGAATATTGTTGCAACAACTTTGTTCGGCATAAAATCTAAGACTCCTGTTTTTATAACTGACAGAGCATTTAAAAAATATAATCAGAATGAATTTTGTAGCGCATTAATTGAGCACGAGTTTGTTCATGCAGAAGATATTTACAACGGTATCAAACTTAAATGCGGGCATGTAGACTTTAGGAATATTGACTTGTTAAGCTCAGAAGTCATTCGTTCTATGATGGAATTAAGAGCATTGCGAAACCAAATGACAAAATGGATTGTTGATGGCGGGATTGCATATGAGCTATATTTTGTGAATCTTAGCTCTGGCTTTATACATTACTATCTTACACTTGATAAAGTAAAGCCTAACAATAGTTTTGAGGTTTCTGTAAGAGCAGAATTGTTAGAACAATATAAAAAATTTATACCTAAGCGCTTTTTTAGTAAGATTAATCCTTAGCACCAATAAAAGAATAAAATTCCAAATATTCAAAATTTCTTAATGCATTTCCAATTAAAGCTTTTATATCTAATTTTTCTTCTAATTTTTTTATTTCCTCTAAATTTGATTTTGTAGATGGATGCTGGGCAACTAAAAAAGAACAGCAATCTTCATAGGGTAAAACAGAAATATCATATGTATCAATTTTTTTTGCTTCTGCTGTTATTTCTAATTTATCTGTTCCTATTAAAGGGGAAAATATTGGGAATTTTGTTGCTTCATTAATAACTGATAAATTTTCTATTGTTTGAGATGCAACTTGAGCTAATGAGTCTCCTGTAATAAAACCCAAGGCTGATTCTCTTTTTAAAATTTCTTCTCCTATTTTAAACATTAATCTTCTGTAAACTATCATTCTGAATTCTGGCGGAATTTTTTTTACTATTTCCTGCTGGATATCCTTGAAATTTATTAAATATAATTTTGTTTTAAACTGGAATCTTGATAACTCTTTTGATAGATCCATAATTTTATTTTTTACATTTGGGGAATGCTTTGAGTAGTTAAAAAAATGCAATAAAGTGACTGAACAGCCTCTTTTCATCATTCTAAAAGAAGCTACTGGAGAATCTATTCCTCCTGAAATTAGGGCTATTAGTTTTCCTGTTACTCCGACTGGCAAACCACCTAAACCTTTAATCTTGTTATTGTAAACAAAACATTTGTCTTCTGAGATTTCTATGAAAATAACTGAATCGTGATGCTCTAAATCGACTTTTGAGTCTGTGTTTTCTACTATAAACTTTCCAACTAATGAATTTATCTCGCCTGATTCTAGTTTAAAATTCTTGTTTGATCTGTTTGTTGCAACACAAAAAGTCTTTGGTTTTAGATTTTTTATTAGTTTTAATGCTGTTCTTTTGATTTCTTCTATGTCTAATGAACAGGTTTCTGCTATACAATAATAGGAGATTCCTGGAATTTTACTTAATAAAGCTGATATCTTTTCTTTCTGATTGTCGTCTTCTAATTCTATAGAAATTCTTCTGTATTTTTTATTTAGTTTTTTATAACCTATCTTCCTTATAGAGCTTCTTATATTGTCTAATAGTTTCTTTTCAAAAAAAGGTCTGTTTTTTCCTTTGATTCCTATTTCTCCTGCGTAATGAACTAAGATTTCCATTTAACTTTAGAAGTAAAAAGGTTTAAAAGCCTTCTTAATAAATTCTTATTATGACCAAAATCTTGGGGATTGATGAAGCAGGTAGATAAATCAAAAAGATTTAGCCTAAAGGTCCTATCATCGGTTCCATGTTTATTGTTGGTGTTTTAGCTAGTGAGGAAACTGAATTAAAGT
>CAYIHC010000025.1:0-6437 GCA_964363105.1 Candidatus Woesearchaeota archaeon
CCTTTAAAGCTTTATTTAAAGACAATCTATTTGAATTTGATTTCCGTGAAGTTGGATCAGAACTAGAATGCACAAATGTTTGTCGGGCAAAAGAAAAAGGCTGTTGTATTTCAAAAACAGAAGAAACCTGTAAATTTATTACAAGAGATGAATGCTCTTTAAATGATAAATTTGAATCTGGTAAATTTTGTTCTTCAATTAAAGATTGTTCAAAATGCACTTCAAAGAAATCAAAAAAATGCTTTGAAGATGATGTTTATTACTTAGATTCCTGCGGAAATTTAGAAGATAGAGCAGAAGACTGTGATTACAATAAAGGCTTTGTTTGCAATGATAAAGGCAAAGAAGCAAAATGTATTTCTGTTAATTGTGAAAAAACATTTGATTCTCCTTCAATGGAAGATGATGGTGTTGCAAGAAAAAATGGTGAATCCTGGTGCTCGTATGATGGTAAGGTTGGTTTGGGATATGATTTGGTTGGCTCAAGACATTACAGACATATGTGTATTAATGGTGAGGAAATTATTGAACCTTGTCGTGATTTCAGGGAAGAAATTTGTATAAATGCAGAAGTAAAATTACCGTCAGGCTCAAACTACATAGAAGCGCAGTGTAAACAAAATAATTTCATTGATTGTATTACAACTTGTAATCAGGCAAAACCAGATTTTCCAAATTTTAAACAAAAAATATTAGATGACAAAAAATGCTGCGAAAATCCATTACGAACATGTGTCTGGGCAGGTGATGATAAAAATGGAAAATGTATCCCAGCTGTTCCTCCGGGCTTTAGATTCTGGGAATTAGGTGCATCAACATCAAGGGAAGTCTCTTCTTTCACAGGACAAGGAGAATGCTCTTCTGCATCTCAATCCTGTCAGGTTTTATATGAAAAAAAGCCATTTGGAGATTGGGAATGTAAAAATAATTGTATTTGTGAAAAGCCAGAATGGCTGGAAGCAATGAATTCTTATTGTCGTTCTTTAGGAGATTGCGGTGCTCATTACAATATAATTGGGCAATATACAACAGAAGGCTTCTCAGAAAATTCTCTAGGCGCTCTGCCGCAACTTCCTTTTGGAGATACGAAAATTGAAACCAAAGGATTAAACATTAAAGCCTTAGAGCCAGATGCAGAAGCACAAGTTGGGTTTACAGCATGGATGGAAGACGAAGCAGCTGTTGCAACAGGAATTGCTGGATTGGTTTTTGTAGTGGTCGCTAGAATGGTAGCTAAACATTTTTTAGCAATTGCCTTAAAATCAGGAACTGTTGCATTAGGGACGCAATTAGCTGCAAGCGTTGGTTTTATGACTGGAACAGTAGCTTCAACAGCAGCAGGAACAGCAACAAGTGGTGTAGCGGCGGGATACGTAGCAGGAGCGGCGACTAACGTTGGGGGGGGATTAGGGGCAGGGGCAGCAGCAGGAACAACAGCCGCCTCTACTACCGCAGCAGGTATTGGAACAGGAGCAACTTCCTTTTTCGGCACAGTCCTCCCAATCGTAGGTTGGGTTCTTCTCGCTTACTCAATAGCAAAATTAGTATACGAATTATTAACAAACAGATTAACAAATACAAGAATCATAGAATGTATGCCTTGGCAGGCACCGACAGGTGGAAATGATTGCGATAAATGTGTTGCACCTTCAAAAGAATGTTCAGAATACAGATGTAGAAGTCTAGGTCAAAATTGTAAAATAATAAATGAAGGAACATTAGAAGTTAAATGTGTAGACAGTAATCCAAATGATGCTAATTCCCCTTTAATATCTCCCGATGAAAATGTCTTGACAAAGGGCTATACAATAAATTCAGTTGAAAATGGCTTCCAAATTTCACCAAAAATAAATCCATTTGCACCATTAAGAATAGGAATAAAAACCAATGAATTAGCAAGATGTAAAGTCTCAGACGCACATACAAAAAGCTTTGAGGAAATGTCTAATTTATTCGGAGACGGCTTATTTAGAAAAGAACATAATATTACTCTCTCTTTAATTCCTGGATTAAATTTCAATTTCTTTGTAAGGTGTGAAGATGCAAATGGAAACAAAAACAATAGGGAATATTTAATTAATTTTGAAACAGAGCAAGGTCCTGATTTAACAGCTCCAGTTATAGAATCTTCTTCATTAGTAGATGGAGCAAAACTAAATGCAAACACAGATAAAATTCCCTTAACATTATTTGTAAATGAACCATCAGAATGCAAATTTGATCTAAAAGACAATGAATTTAATTCAATGCAATTTCCATTAGGCTGTGCATTGCCTTTAACACCGTCTTTATTCTACAAAGCAACAGAATGCCAGACAGTTTTGAATATTGAAAAGCAAAAAATAAACAATTTTTTCTTTAGATGTAAAGACTTAAATAATAATTTTAATCAGGAAAGCTTCAAATTAACCTTAATATCAACAGAAAATTTAACAATCACAAACACAGCACCAAAAGGGGATCTATTCGCAACCAATATCACTTTAGCAGTATCCACAAATGGAGGTTCAGACAATGGAATTTCAAACTGCAGATTTTCAGAACAGGATTTAATATATGAAAACATGATTGATTTCCTAAATACAAATTCGCAACTATCAACTCAACCATTAATGTTAATCTTAGGCCAATATATCTACTATGTAAAATGCAGGGACTCAGTAGATAATCAGGCACAAACAACAATAAACTTCACAGTAAAAGCAGACACATTGCCGCCTTTGATAACAAGCATCTACAAAGACGCAACAAATTTAATATTTACAACAAATGAAGTATCTACCTGCTCCTCTTCTTTAACAGAAGACATGTCAAACTCAACAAAAATAGCAGAAAACACAAAGCAATTCTCAACAAGTTTAAGTCTAATACATTACCTACAATGCACAGACATCTTCAATAATGTAATGCAGAAATTAAGAGTTATTACAAGTTGAAAGCTACCGATGCACCATTTAACTTTCAAGTCTGATAATTTCTTTTACTTTGTCAAATCCCCTATCAAAAGAATACAAATTTTTAATAGATTTTAGTTTAGCCAGCACTATCAAAGAGCAGTCAGTTAATGTTAAGGTTTTATATTTTAAGAATAAATCTTTTATCTCCTCGTCCATAAGATCGTCCACATAAATTACCCTTATTCGATCAGTTTTTGTTAAATAGTCATATGCCCTTAACATCTCTTCAAAATTCACCTTTTTTAGTAGAAAGTTGATTATCTCAACAACAACATAGTTAGTAATAAAAATAGTATCTATAATCCCCTCAGTAAAACTCTTAATTATCTCGCCTGCTTTATCGCTCAAGCTATCACCCTTATGCCAACTTCCAATAAATACTCCTGAGTCAATAATGGCCTTCATAGTGAAGTGTCAATCTCCTCTAACCAATTTTTCCCAAAATCAAACTTCTTTGCATTTTTAAGAAACATTTTAGTCATCTCCTTAGTATTATCTTTCTTTTTATTTAAAAACAATTTAACTTTGTCTTCCATATATCCCCTAAATAACTTATGTTTAAATTTCTTTCTAAAGACCTTATCTCCATTTAAATAAAACAGTAATCATTCATTGAATCCGAGTTCTTCTTTGATAATTTTAATCAGATTAATATAACCCTTTCCATCTTTTTCCCTGTGTCTGTCAAAATTTTCTATATCCAACAATGATTCTTTTAATCTATTTCTCCCTTTTTCCGTCCTAATCATCTGTTTTGGGGTTAGATCCCCAAAAGCTGGAATTTTACTATGACACCATTTCAGATAATGGTCTTTAAGCAGCTGATTTTCTAATTCTGTGGACTCAGAATCTCCTTTCTCTTCACGCTCATCAGTTTCTTCAAGAACCTGTTCTGCGGTTTCTGTTATCTTATCTTCAATGGTTAAATATTGGCCAAACTTTTTTTCTAGTAACTTAATTGTTTTCTCGAATGATCTCTTTGATTCAGAAAATACTTTCAATTTTTTTCCTTTAATTTATATAATGCATTTTACATCTAATTTCTCTCCAAATTGATCAATATATTGGCAGGATATGCTAATTCCTTTTTTCCTAGATCCAAAACAAACCTTATTCTCACTAATTAACCCTATCTCAGCATTCACAAGTTTATTCTTAATATATTTGGCATTTAACACTTTAAAACTCCCTGTTTTATCAAAAAAATTGAGTATTTCGCTTATAACTTCAGTGTTTAAGATATAGCTTGCTTCACAGAACATAACCTCTTCATCATTCATATTATAAAATTTTTTATCTGCAGGCTTAAAATCAGCAAGTAAAATCCCATTATTCTTGATAAAGTCTTCATAATCCAGATTAGGTCTATTCTTCTTTTCTTTTTTAAATGCAGACATTAAAAATTCTTTTATTTCTGGGAGATTACTTCGTCCATAAGTAACTAATGTTCCCCCCAAATGGGAATCTGAGAAAACTTTCTGTATCCTAGCAAAAATAATGTCTCCACTAAGTAGGTTAGCTGATCCTATCCTCTCTTTAATCAAATATTCCTTATTTGTGATTATGTCTTTTAATAGAATATTCCACTCTTCCCCCCTAGATTCTATAACCTCAAATACTCCTGCCATTGTATTACTGATCCATTCTTGGATTATCTTTAGTTCAACATCATCAAATAAATTACTGTAATTCTCTGCAATAAGTTGTAAAAACGTTTTGTTATCGCTTTCCTCACACTCCAAGAAAAACCAATCAAAAAAAGATGTAATATCCGGCTGAGATAAATCTCTAAACTTCTTTTTATTGAATCTGTAAACATATTCATCCAGTTTTTTGTCACTTAACATTCCAAAAATAATATTTACCAGTTTCTCCTTGATTAATTCCTCTTTATGGAGTAGACCATAATATTCCTCCTGTTCACTTGTCAGACTCCCTAAACAGCAGTTTTTATATTTTTCACCAGAGTTACACAGACAACGTGCATTCCTTCCAATAGCTAATTCCATATTTATCAAGAAGAATACTAGTTTTTAATTATTTCTTTTTTAGGTAACGAAATACATCTGAGAATATATTCTCCTATTTATAAACAATAAAAAGTAGTTTTAAGTTAAAATTTAATTTTTAATCTTCCTATTTCCATTATATTTCTTTAAAACATTTTCAATTTCTTTTATTATTAAATCGAAATCACTTAATCTTTCTGAAATTGTTTCAAATGCAATTTCATCATTAACCTCACCATATCTATGCACTAGCAGGTTTCTAAATTTTTTCATATCTTGGATTATACTTACTATTTTTTTACTAAGAATTTTTTTTGTTTCTAAATTTTTTAAAATATTATCTTCTATCTCAGGAGCCCCAAGCCCTAAATCTGCGTTTATTACAGAACATATATCTAATATCCCTTCTATAGCAAATTCTATCCTCTTATATAAACCGTCTTTAACAAGACCTAAAGTTTCAAATTCTTCAAAGCTAGAAGGAATATTTTCTGAAACTATGTTAAGGTTATCTATAACCTGGGTCAGTTTACTTTCAAGCAGTTTCTTTCTCATAGTCTTAACCTCCTCATCTTAAGGTAATCATAATAATATTTCTTAAAATTATCAAACTCTTTTATTGTTTCATACGCCTTATCTGAAGCAAAAGCAATGCTTGTTTTATATATCAATCTCCCTTTCAGAATTTCATTTCTTACAAAAATAGGTAAATCCTGGAATATCTGTATATCATACTCATCAGGCAGTTTTGTTGATAATTTTAATCTAAACTTAAATCTTTTATCTTTATCCCCCTCATAATAAACAGCAAAATCTATATCTGACATTTTATTCTGTTTCCCTTGCGAATATGAACCAAACAAAAAAATAAATTTTACCCTATTAAAATCAGGCATTTCCTTCAGTTTTTTTAAAAACAATTTAACCTTGTCTTCCATATATTCACCAAATATCTAAACTTTAAATTTGTTTCTAATCCCCTGTTTAGGCATTAAATAAAAACAAAACAGTAATATTTATATATTTACCTTATAAAGATTATTCATGGTATTGAAAAAGAGAGGCCAATCTACTCTATTTATTATTATAGGTCTAATTATCATTATTTTAATCTCTTTAGTATTTTACTTCAGAACCTCATTTATTTCCCCGCCAAGAGTAGAAGATCTTCAAAAAGAAACAGATTGTCCACAAAAAGTTATTGTAGATTGTATTGGTAAAGTTGCACCTGATTATATAGAATTATTAGGGAAGCAGGGCGGTTTTCTAACAACACCAATTGATACCTTCAGAATGTTCAATGGTTCAAGAGTATCTATTTTATGCTACAATATTGAAGGAAGAGATGAATGCATTAACAGAATGTTGACTATTGAAGACATGGAAAAGCAATTGGAAAATTCTCTAGATTTCGCTTTACAATCCTGTGTAGACGTCCAAAAATGTAAAAGATTTGGCCAGCAATATACAA
>CAYIHC010000025.1:6447-8324 GCA_964363105.1 Candidatus Woesearchaeota archaeon
AAGAAATTAAAAACAGATGTTGAAATAGAAAAGGAGAAAGTATTAGTTAAGGTAAATTATCCAATTACTTTGACCTCAAGATCAGGATCACAATTAACAATACAGGAATTCTTCACAGCTTTAAGTTATCCCTTAGGAAATCTATATGATGTAGCAGTTAATAACATTATAGATACAGAAGCAGAATTCGGTAATTTTGAACAGTTATTATACATGATAACTCACAAAGGAAAAATAATAATTGAATTAAAAAAGCCATATCCTGATAAATTATACTTACTAAGAACAAACGATAATCCATTTAAATTCCAGTTTTTCATACAGGGAGAGCCAGGTTAATATGATATTTAAAAAGGGGTTGCAGGAATGTATGAGAACCCGCAGGTGGTTCTTATGAAGGAATCTAAAAAAAAAGTTTACGCATTGTTTGAAATACTTATAATATTCTTTACAGGCTTTTCAATAATTAACTTTTCTTCTGTTGTTGAAGCTCAAACAGTTATCTCAGGAGATCAGAAGTCATGCTGTCAAAAAACGTTATCAGGCTCTTCATGCGTATTTACAAATAATACAGAATGTGATCCAAATTTTTTATCAGCTCCAACTTCCTGTGATCAGACTAGTTTCTGTAAAACCGGCTGTTGTTTTAATGAAAACTCAGGAAATTGCTTTAAAAACACTCCTCGTAGTTTATGTGAATCCCAGTCAAATTCTACATGGAAAGAAGGCGCTAGTTGTGACATTCCTCAATGCCAGAAAGGTTGCTGTGTTTTATCAAATGAATGCTCTTTTGTAACCCAAACAAGATGCAAAGCAGAAACTTCAAAATTTGCAGATGTAAATGCTACCTTTTTATCCGAAGTTAATACAGAAATAGGCTGTATAAATCAATGTCGTTCTTTAGATAGAGGGGCTTGTGTTAAGCAAGATGGTTCCTGTGTTTTTACAACAAGAGAATCATGTGGGGTTGAAATTACAACAACAGATTCCCCATTATCAGGCGTAAATAAATCTACAATAGGATTTCATAAGGATTTTTTATGTTCACATCCAGCTCTAGGAACGAATTGTGCAAGGCAGCAAAAAACAGGTTGTTTATCAGATAAAGATGAAGTTTACTGGCTTGACTCCTGTGGAAATCCTGAAAATATTTATTCTTCAGATAAAAGAACATCTTTTAACGACGGCTTTATCTTACCAAAAGAAAAATCATGTTCTCTAGGCAATCCAGAAGATCCTAATTGTGGAAACTGCGATTTTTCAAAATCAACTTTATGTAAAGAAGCCTCAAGAGAAAAATCTCCAACATTTGGAAAATTCACTTGTAAATCAATTGCATGCTCTGCTAAAGATACTTTCAAATCCCCCACATCTCCAGCATCAGGCGGTCCAAAAAAAGCCGGAGAATCATGGTGTAATTATGATGGTCCTGTTGGTTTTGGTCGTGATTTAGTTGGCTCACGTCATTTAAGAAAAATTTGTATTGATGGTCAGGAAATAGTAGATGAATGTGCAGATTTTCGTGAAGAACTTTGTGTTCAGGGAAATTCAGGAGAACCTCCATTTGATAATATTAATACATTCTTTTTAACAGGAACTGGAAAATACATAGAAGCAGCTTGTCGTGATAATAGATGGGAAACCTGTAATGCTGCAAATCAAATTCAGATTGGTGGCTGTGGTGCTGACTGCGACAGCTTAAAAATAGTCCAAGAGCAGATTGCATGCTGTAGAAAAAAAGCCTGTGATAATTTAGCATTAAGAGATTGCTTCTGGGCTCCTTTTGGTATCACAGATTTAAGAGTTGGTCCTGAAAAAGGCGGTGGCGTTTGTGTTCCTCATATTCCCCCCGGAATTAGATTCTGGGAAGCTGGCTT
>CAYIHC010000025.1:8334-9973 GCA_964363105.1 Candidatus Woesearchaeota archaeon
CCCAGATGTTCCAAGAGTAGCAGATGGAGATACTCCACCATTAAATCCACAAGCAGCATTTAATCAGGTAACTACAACCCAAACAGCAGGCTTAACTTTATGTTCACAAGCAACACAAAAATGCTCTGTTAAATTTGAGAAAGGCGGCTTTGAAAGAATTTTTGGTGGCTCTGGAGAATGTTTAGAAAATTGCCAATGCTTAACAAAAGAATGGATAGTAGGTGCAAATAATTTATGCAAAGCCACAGCAGACTGTGGGGCTTATTACAATATAGAAGGTAAGCCAACATTAGAAGGCTTTTCAGAAAATTCAGAAAAATTCGCCTTAGAATTAGCAGACTTAAATGATTTCACAACATTTTCCAAGGGCTTTAAGGCAAAAGAAGGAGACTATGAATTCACAGATTTAATGAAACGATTAGCAATTCCATTAGCTTTCATTGGTGCTGCAGGAGTTTATACAAAATATTTTACAACAGCAGGAACCTTTGGCGGTGCTTCACCATTAGCAGGGACTTTATTAGGCAAAGGAATACAAGCATTATTCCCTTCAGCAGGTGGAACTTTAGCAGGCGCAGGAAGTTTAAGTAAAATCAAAGTTAGTGAAGGCTTACAAAGGGCAATAACTAATTACGGTGGTTTAACTGAAAGTGGTATTCCAACAAGCGTATCTAGTTTTGAAAGTAGTGTTGGATTATCCAAACCAATTCTTATCAATGGTCAAACAATACCAAGCGGTAGTATAATCAAAGGCAATGATATTTTCACTAAAGTTGTTAATAGTCAAGGGGAAGAATCGCTTAGTAAAATTGCGACTGTCGATCCAAAAACAGCAAAAGTAGCTAATATCGGAGGTCAAGGAGGAATAACCTTTTTCCAAATAGTAAACACAGTAATGTGGGCATACACAATCTACCAAATGATAGACTTTATGTTTAAAAAAACAAAAACAGTTGAAATGGTAGCAGAATGTAGACCTTGGGTTGCACCTCCAACAGTATCAAATTCAGATTGTGACAAATGCAACAAGCCAGGAATTGTATGCTCAGAGTATAGATGTAGATCTTTAGGTCAATCATGTCAATTAGTAAATCAGGGAACAACAGAAGAAAAATGTGTTGACATACATCCAAATGATGCAACCTCACCAGTTATAACCCCCGATGAAAACGCTTTACTATCAGGATTTAAAGTAAGTGAACAAAAAGGAGAAGGCTTCTCAATTACACCACAGTTTAAGGCATTCCAGGCAATCTCAATAGGAATAACCACAAATGAGCCAGCACAATGTAAGGTTTCATTAAATCACTCTGTTAAATTTGAACAAATGCCTCCAAATTTTTTCGGCTCACCTTCATTTAAAACAAATCACACAATGCTATTCTCATTGCCTCAGGAAGTTACATCACCAGAATTAATTAAATTAACAAACGGCGGAAGATTTGAATTATTTACAAGATGTATAGATGCAAAAGGAAATGCAAATAATAGAGACTTTTTCATTAAATTCTCCATAGAAAAAGGTCCTGACTTAACTCCACCTTCTTTAGAAGTAACTTCAATAGAAGACAATTCATTCCTACAATTTAACACTACAGAAACAGATTTATCTATTTTCCTAAATGAGCCTTCAGAATGT
>CAYIHC010000026.1:0-9826 GCA_964363105.1 Candidatus Woesearchaeota archaeon
ATCTTTTTTATTGAGCATACTAATCACTTGATGTATATCTTCTTTTTTTAGAGTTTTCCTTCCATTAACAGCAATCTCTTCTCTTAGTAGTTTTGACAGAATGTTTAGTTCATCCTTAAAATATTGTTCCATTAAATCTAAAGCATCCTTACTAATTCGTTTAATACCTGCCTTTTTAATTAGAATCAACAAATTTTTTCTCTTTATTAATGTATTATTGTAATATTTAATTTTTGTCATTTTTACCTAATGCATTAGTAGGAAATATTTTTTGTAGTTTATTTTAAAATTGATTAAAAACCTCTCTAAAAGATTATCAGCCTTTAAAGGCATAATAAATACCTGGTTAGCCAACCATTCCCCGCCGTTCTCTCTCACAAGCCCATTTTCTTTACCCTTCCCTCTCAAAAGTGTTACAATTTTAACCTTTACAGAAGGATTTAAATTTTTTAATTCATAAACAAACAAAACCCTACTTAAGAATTTATAATTTTCTGAGAAAAATATATCATTTTTTAAACTATATCCCTCTCTTAATAAGGTATGGACAATAGATGGAGGGGATAAAAAAAATTCCTGTAATCTTAAGGTTGTGATATGAAACCCATTAATATCCGCTTTAATTTCCTTATCAGTTATTAGAGCTACATCAATATCTTCAGGCATTATTTTACCTTTGACTATAGACCCAAAAAGTATAACATCAAGGATATCCTTATCATTAAGATATATTCTTAGTTTATTTTTTATTAAGGATTTTGTCTTTAAGTCTATAGGTATATTCTCTGATTTCATTTGCTTCCTCCTCTGTTAAACGAAGATTATAGGATCTCACATAAGTTCCAAATAGTTTTGAAACTTCTTTGTAGATAGTATCAAAATATTTCTGTAATAAAGAAAACCTTTCATTATGGTTTTTTGGCAGCTTTTTTATCTCTGTATAAATCAGGTAATCGCAGGAAATTACAATTGCCTTAAAAAAATCAGAAACAGCTGCATTGAATCTATATTTCTTTATATTTTCCTCTCCAGATTCAATAAACTCTATTACATTCTTTAACAATTCTTCCATATAATGCATTAGTGTTTTATTCACTTTTTAAACCTTTCGATTAATTGATTAGTGTGTTGGTCCATGACATTTGGCACCATCTTTAAACACTCCTTTGTGTTTCTGAGTTCAATTTTACCGGTTCATGTGAAGTATCTTTTATCATTTTTGAAGCGAAATAATTATATTGGTAAAATAAAGGGTTAATATGGAATTTATAAAAAAAGCTCAGATAGTAACAAGAGATACTTTGGTAGGTTTAGCCATAGGTTTCTTTTTTGCATTTGGGACTGTATTGCTGTTACTTTTATTAAAATAATATGGCAATTAGGTATTTATATTGTATTTTTCAAGAAAAGAACTTCTTTATTTTGAAATTGAAAAAAGAAATCAATATAAAACCAATTGACAGATAAGAATTATGGCTGTTGAAACTCTTGTTGGGTATATCAAAGAAGGTAAGAAAAAAGGGTTTACCTTGGAACAACTACATAAGAGTTTATTAGAACAAGGTTATAACATAGAAGAGATTCAAAATGCAGTTATAATTGCTGAAAATGCGCCAACTTTAACAGAAGAACACGGAATTAATATGGAAAAACCACAAATAAAAAAGCCGCATAATCCCTTAATTTTTATTATTGGAATTGTTTTAATTTTGCTTTTAATTAGTGCTTTAATATTCTTAAATTTCAAAAATGATAATTCCCGTGAAGAAACAACTGAAGATAATTCTGAAATCAAAGAAATTGCAGATATGCCTCCAGATATAACAGAAACTGAAAATATCAATTCACAGGAAGATTTACCACCAGATATAACAGAAACAAGTTCAAATGAATCAGAAACAGAAGAAATGCCACCTGATTTAGGAACAGATTCTCAAGAAATTAATGATAACAATAATGAAGACTTAGAAAATAATGAGATTGAAGAAATTCCTGAGTTACCTGAATAAAAAATAGGTGTATTAGAAGGTATTTATTTGTAAACTTAGGATCATTCTGGGGTATATATCTTTTTAATGGGAAATAATTAGATTTTAGTTTTTTAAAGTAGAAGTTATTTTTGATAATAGAGATAAATGTTTAATTTCTGCAACATTTTAATTTCATGCCTGAATATTGACAATCCGGTGTGCAATCAAAACCCACCGCATAGTATCCTGCAGGACAATTCGCAGCATTAAGATCGGCAGTCCAGGTGCAATCTGTTTGAGCGAATTTCCCTTTTATTTTACCAGTAACTTGAAGATCACTCTCAATCACAGTTCCACCCGTATATTCTCCGTTATAATTTATATATAATATATCCGTAGCAACACTACCTAAAATAGCTAAATTCCTTCTGTCACCAAGCCCAGTATCACCATCACTACGACCTTGAATCCAAACATCGTAATCATCCCCATCAATGTTATTGAAAATAGGTCCAGCAACGTAAAGCTTACTATCGACCCAAGACGCACCTACGGCCAGATTTTGATAATCACCACCAGTTCCTGTTGTGAAATAAACCCAACCCGTTCTTACAGTATCATCCATCTTTCTGCCAAGCCTCCATTTAATAGTTCCATCATCCCATAAAATTCCTTTAGTTCCAGAAACAGTTACATCCTCGCTCGCACTGCCAACTACACTCAAACCCCCCCCTAGAGTTGTTAATCCGCTTACATACAAACTGGTAAATGACCCAGCCCCCCCAGAACCTAAACCAGTAGGCCATTCATCTTTACAAACATCACCAATACAAATCTCTGTTCCTTTGATAGAACCAGCAACCTCTAATTTTTTCGTTGGCGCTGTTACACCAATCCCAATTTTTCCAGGAAAAGTATAAACACTATCAACAGTTCCACTAAAAGCACCTGCAGTAATCTCATCAGGTGTATGCGAAACACCTTGAACAGCAAAAACAAGAGGGAAAATTAATACTAAAGAAATCCCTAAAGCTATCAAAAATTCTTTGGATATTTTAAACATTTTTATCTTCCTCTTTTTTAATTACTATAATTCTTGTATTTATATAGTTTACTCCATTTTATTATCAGCCATCTTCAGACATTTTACAGATATAATCTCTAAAGTTTTGTTTCCTGCAAATACAGAAATTGGCTTGCAAGTTTCAGACTGTAAAAATAACTCACCAACAGCATTTTGATATCCAGTTAAAACACCTTGATTAAATGCATTCACTTTCAAACTGTTAAACTTAATAAAAGCAATATAAACAAGACTTATCACTAAGAGAATAATCAAAACATAGATAACAACTCTTTCCTTGCTTATTGCCATAAAGAATTAATCTAAAATTAACAATTATAAATCTTTCTGAAGTGGGGCATCTCTAGAAATCGTTTTATCTTTGAGTATATTTCTCTTTCTTTATATTCTAACTTAAACTTCCTTCCCACCAAGGGTTAAATTCTCTTATATAACTTATAATTTCTGCCATGTTGATTTACCATTAAATCGATTCTATGAAAAGTATAGTTTTCGTATATTTGGTTAATAAAGAGGTTTAATCAAAATAACTTGCAGAAGCAATAATTATTATTTCAATAACACTTAATGAAACAGCGAGCCTGTCTTTCCCTAAAGCAGTTGCTATTCCTATGAGAACCAGATTCAACAATGCCAACAAGATTATTGCTATTTTAGCTGTGTTTAATACCATTTTTCTTAAAACCCACACGGATAATTGTTCTTATTATTTCAATAGCGAGGATTAAGATACCTAACCCCTATTTACCAATAACTGAAAGTGCTAAAGAAGGCAAAGCTTCACCAAATGCCCAAAGAACTACAAGGGCAGTTCCAACTAACAAAACAGTAAATCCAAACATTAAGTCAATTGTTATTTCTTCTTTCTTTGACATCATCTAATAAAATAAGTTCTCCCTATTTATAATTATACAACGAAATTAAATTAAAAAAATAAAGAAAAAGAATCCATAGTTATAGGATTCCTAAGGTTCTTACTTAAACTCTCTTCTTAACCTCATTTAATAACTTCTCAGCTTCTTTCTTGAATCCCAAGCCAAATCCAATGCCTAGCGCTAATGCTAATCCAACACCCAAAGCACCTACTATGATTAAGATCAAGTTCTCTAATAGTGTTACTTGAGGTAATATCAACCTGAAAGCAGCCACAACAAATATTATCATTAATACTACTTTCAATACCTTAGCAGTAAATCTTACACTTGATAATTCTGTAGCTCTATCAATCTTTGATTCAACAAAGTGTGATATTCCAATGCCTGCAATTAAGATAGCTGCAGCAACCAACAAATTTGGTAACCACATAGAGAATCTAGTTAATAAGTTTGCAATTGCATCAAACTTAACCAATGCAACAGACTGTGTTAGGAAAACAACAAATGTAAACCATTTAACAAATTCTCCTACCATTAAAGAAGCATGCACTCTCTTCTTAGTGATTTGCTCTCTCTCAATCCATCTATCAAACCCTAGTCTTAATAATATCACCTTAACAACATGACCTAGAGCTAGACCTACAAAATAACCAACGATCAAAACTACTATAGCTCCAATTAAATATGGAATTTGTCCAACTATAGAATCAAATATTCTTACTATAGGACTTACTATTGCCTCACCTGTTTGCGAAAATACTTCATTTATAGCCAATTTACCCACCTCCTTTTATTATTTGGGTAATTAAGTGGAAATTTTCTTAGTTTAAAAAAGTTTATAACCACTTTAAAATTTAAAATCTAATATTCACTTTCAAGTAGTTTAGCTCAAAATTAAGCCTTTTTCAATATTTACAAGCTCTTTTAGCTTAACTACTCTTTCTCTCCCCATGATTCCAAACTTAACATAATCAGATTTAAACCCAAAAGCAAGATCAGCTATAGTATTATCTAAAGTCTCTCCTGACCTGTGTGAAAAAACAATTTTAATATTATTATCCTTAGAAATTAAAATAGATTCTCTCATTGTTAACAAAGAACCTATTTGATTGGGCTTTATTATTACAGCATTTATAGAATCGTTCTGTATAGCCTTCTTAATTAGAAAAGGATTAGTAGAAGTTAAATCATCACCAGTTACTAAACATTTCCCCTTTACCATTTTTTTTAGTTTAGAAAACGATTCAAAATCATTCTCTTCAAAAGGATCCTCTATATACTTTACATTAAAATCATTAACTAGTGAAGCTAAAAAATGTAGTTGTTCATAAACTCCTAAAGACTTTTCTTTTTTATCTTTAGAAAAATTTTTATAAATATAATTTCCTTTCTTATACAATTGTGATGCAGCAACATCAATTCCAATCTCAATTTTAACACCTAATTCAGAATCTACCTTTGAAATAATATCATTCAAAAACTCCAGAACCTCAACACAGGACATTCTTGGAACATAAGCATTCTCTATATCTTTTCTTTCTGTTTTTAACCTGTCTCCAATTAATTTGTAGGCCCTTAAATTAGCATAAAACCCCTCTTCAAAAGAATCAGTTCTCGGGATTAATAAAAATTCTTGTATATCCGGAGCATCTTGAGCCTTTATATGAACTCCACCCCCAATACAGTTTCCTAATTGTATAGGTAATTTAAATGCATTTTTATTCACTACTCTCCAAACTTCAGTATTAATTGATTTTAATACTGCCATTTCCATTGCCACTAAAGCGCTGTGTCCTAATAATTCTGTATCAAATCTTTCTTCTATCAATTCTAGATCATCAAAACACTCTAATTTTAATCCCTTTAACTTTAAGCTTAATTCATTATTAATTTTATTTACTACAAAACCAACACCTTGCTTAGGATAAGCTATAGCCTCTTTAGAACTTCTTGAAACCCCATAACCTATTGAAGCTACGTTTTTATTAATACTAACCTCTATACACTCATTACCGTTGGAATCTAAAATACTTTTGGCCTTCACTTCTTTTATTATCATATTCTTGTTTAGGATTACTGGTTTAATAAGATTTTGTATTCTCAAAACCATCCAAAGAAATCAGTAGAAACATTTAAATATAATCTTATTCTATAGTATAAAAGAAAAAGAGGTAATATGGAAGAGGAGAACAAACAATTAAAAATTATTGTAACGGGTTTTATCATTTTAAGTTTATTAGCATTTTCATTAATCTACGCAGATGGAAAAATAACAGGCAATGTTTCAGAGGTTAGGTGTTTAATTTACCTTGATCAATTAACAAACCCCGGTAGATTTCAAACAAAACCACAATTTGGAGAAGAATACTGGTTCCAGCAAAATTGTTTAAAATATCTTGGAAAAAAAGAACGTCCAATAATTGAAAATAAAAAACAAGATATCAATTTCGGAGAGATAAATATTCATGAAGAAGGTGAAAGCACACCAATGATAGGTAAACGATCTTATAATGTTAATAGGGGAAAAAGTTCATGTATTTATAATCCAGAATTACCAATAGGCTCAACGCCTCATTTTGAAAGACAAAAAAATGATCCTTATTCAAGAATTATAAGTGTAGACACAATAAAAAATGATCTTTATTCAATAAGATGTTCTTTATTTAATGGTGTTACTCCAACTTCAAGCTACGAATAAGAATTTATAAATTATCACCCACATATGCTTTAAGTCCTTCCCAGCAATCACAATCCTCAATCATTTTTTTAGCAGTTTTTTTATCTATCTCTCTAAAATATAGTCTAATTCCATTTTTAGGCATATCACTAACCGTTAATCCTCCATCAACAGCCAAAACAAGTTTTACAAGTCCTCTTTCAATCGGAAAATCGTAAATTGTTCTTTTATCATTATTTTCAACGAATCTTGTTGTTCACTTCCTGTTTTATTTTCTAATCTCTTTTCTATTCCTTCAGCCATATTAACTTTAAGAACATGACCATTAGAATTAGGGTTATCAATCTTTAAATTAAAATACCTTTCAATCATAAATTAACAGAATTAAAGTTGAATTAATAAAGCTTTATCTTATTCAAAATACTATTTAGAAAATATACTATTATCGTGCAGAATCAGCCTGTCTTTCTAATTCCTGTTTCTTTGCAAGTGCATTGCTTTTACTATCATTATTATAAGCATAAATTATTTCTTCCGCCAATAACTCATACATCTTTTTTTTGCTATTGTAAGATTTATGAAAAGCACCTTGAGTCATTAATCTTAAAGCAACATCAATCCTTCTTAAAGGTGCACAATCAACAGCTTGAGGATAACGAGCCCCACCATACTCAATAGAAGTAATCTCATCTCTTGGAGAAGCATTTTCAATGGCTTTAATAAAAACTTCTACAGGATTTTTTTTAGTTATTTTCTCAATTAACTCAAAAGCCTTTTCTACAATTTTATAAACTTTTAAACCCTTTCCACCTGCATGACCTGAGGTTAACCTGTGTTTCTTACCTTTATGTCCAGGCCCCATCATTTTATTCATTAATCTCTCAACTAAACTATATTTGGCTTTTTGAAATTTCACTCCACCATACCTTCCACCAGTTCTTGGAACTAATATAGGTGTCAAAGAAATATAGTCCTTTAAACCTTGATCCATTACAGTTATATTTTTTACTTCCCATCTGTTAAATAATTTAAATTCCATTTTATCTTCTACCCTTTTCTATCTTTCCCCTTACTAAAGCATCTAAACTTTGATCATTTACCTTTATTACTTTCCATCTTGTTCCAGGAATATCTCCCTTAGATTTACCCATTGCACCACCTATACATTCAACAATTACCTCATCATGTTCATCAATTAATTTTATAGCATTATTGCCTGGGGCAAAAGCAGTTATTCTCCTTCCATTCTTTAATAATTGAACCTTTACAGCTTTTCTCATAGCAGAGTTCGGTTGCTTTGCTTCAATCTGCACCTTTTCTAATACCATTCCTTTTGCGTGATGCGTTCCCTCTAAGGGATCAGACTTCTTTTTCAAAGACAAAGCCCTTCTAGTAAACCATTTATTACTCCATCTAAACTTCTTCCTTCTAAGCTTTAATCTTCTTCCTGCACCCAATCCTCTGGATTTTCTACTCATACTTTAAAGCCTAAAAATCTGATTTATAAACGTTTCTACAACCGTTTTGTGGTTCTAAAAAAACTCATCAATTTTCTTTGTTTTTTATCCTGATAACTTAACTACAACTGTATGGTTCTAAAAAAACTCATATGAACTTTTTAAATACCCAATAGTAACCAAAAAGTTTATAAAGTCGTAAAGGGAACCATTTGTATGGCACAGAGATTAAACAAAGCAAGAACTGAGACAGAAGCATTTAAGAGAGTATTAAGCTATTGTTTTTCATTTCCAGAACAATCAATAGGATTGAATAGTTTATCTAAAAAAATTAGTTCTTCAAAAACCTCAACAAAAATAGCTGTTTTGAAGCTAATAAAAGAAGGCTTTCTTAAAAAAGAAGAGATAGGCAAAGCATGGTGGATAAGTGTTAATCAAAAACACTCTTTTATTACAACAAGAAAAATACCTTATAACCTTGGGCTTATTTATGAAAATGGGATTGTTAATGAGGTTTATAAAAAAATCTCTAACGCACGAGCTATAATCTTATTTGGCAGCTATAGATGGGGCACTGACAATGAAAAAAGCGATATTGATATAGCGGTTGAAGTATTAGGTAATAGTGGATTAAGAATAGAAACCCTTAGGGTCATTAAAGAAATAGGTTTTAGGAAAAATGTTAAGGTTAATTTACATATATTTTCAAGAAGTAAAATAGATATAAACCTGTTTAACAATATAGCAAATGGTATAGTTTTAGACGGTTTATTAGAGGTAAAACCATGAATCAAAGACAAAAACACCCAGATAAAAAGAATGCACAAAGTATCTTAGATGCATCAGAAAAACAAATGAATTATACTCTCACTTTAAACTCTAGTGACGATTCAGCATTTAATATCATACGCAATATTTATGAATGTTTTAGGATGCTTGGGGATGCTCTTCTGATCTCTAAGGGGATTGTATCTGTAGAGCACATAAGTCAAATAAAAGAGATAGAAAACCTTAATGTTAAAATAGAAAGACCGATAAAGTTAGTTGACAATTTAAGGAGAATGAGGCACAATATCAACTATTATGGTTATACTCCAAAGAAAATAGAAGCTGATGATGCCATTAATTTTGCAAAGAAATGCTTTAAACCATTATTGGAAGAAGTAAGGAAAATAATAGAATTAAAAGATACGAAAAGATTATCAAATGAACAGGAAAAGAAATAGGTCTTAGATTAAAACTCATCAATTTTCTTTTGTTTCTTCCCATTCACTTCATTCTTATAAGGTGCCCATGATTTCCTGAATATTTCATGGTGTTTCTCAAAATTCTCTTTAAAGAATTTCTGGCAGTAATGATCAGAAAGGTAGCCCGAACCAAAATCTCCATATTTCTTTTTTAATTCAGCTACTTCCTTCTCCCTCTCACATTTTGCTATAACTGAAGCAGCTCCAACAAAAACGAAATTAAAATCCGCTTTGTGTTCAACTACTAATTCAACGTTTTTATCATTTAATAAAGCCTTCAAATAATCAGTATATTTTTTACAATTTGGTGATGGACAGTCTATTATTGCCTTATCTGGTTTTAATTCATTTATAATCTCAGCCTGTTTATGAGCCTCTAGCCAATTTAAATTTATACTACCCCCATCAACTGCATTATCAATTTCTCCTGGTTTAACTTGTATAATCTTAACTTTTAGTGCTAAATCTTTAATTTTATTTTCTAATAAACATCTTTTTTTGTGAGTTAATAACTTG
>CAYIHC010000027.1:0-9770 GCA_964363105.1 Candidatus Woesearchaeota archaeon
GCCTCTATTCAGGATTTCCAAAGAATTGACAAATCAGGAAATATGTTTTTTGTTTATCCGTTTAATCCTTTAATAGTCCCTCAAATGTGTCTTAGGTTTGGCGATATTCAATCTGTTGGTGTCTCAGGCAGGCATTTAACTTCTTTCTGTATGTCGGGTCAGCACGCATTTAATATAAAAAACAAAGGTTATTTTAAAAATGAATGCATTAAATATAATTTTGAATTCCTAACAAAAGAGCTTGGTATTCCAGATGAAGAATTAATGTATATTGAAGATATATGGCACATGCCTGATTTTTCAGCCTTTGGTCCATGCCTAGAAACATTCTCAAGAGGCTGCGAACTTGTCAATTCTGTTTTTATGCAGTTCCAGGCAACAGGAGAAACAAATTTCAAAGAGCTTCCACTAAAAGTAATTGACGTAGGTTGGGGTCACGAAAGATTAACATGGTTTTCAAACGGCACGCCAACAATCTATGAATCAACCTTTGGTCCTATTGTTAATGAATTAAAGAAAAAAGCAGGAATAAAAATAAATAACGAATTGCTCGCAGAAATAACTTCCGGCGTATCTCAGGTTAATTTCGATAAAGAAGGAAAAAATTTAGAGAAAATTTATCAGAAATTAAACATTTCTAACAACACATTAAACAAACAGCTTTATCCGTTACAAGCTATCTACTCAATATGTGATCATCTCAGAACAATATTGTTTGCTGTATCTGACGGCGGAATTCCGTCAAATGTCGGTGGCGGATATAACCTAAGAGTATTACTAAGAAGGCTTTTTAATTTTGAAGACAAATACAAATTTAATTTTGATTTAATGAAAATTGTTGAAGCTCACGCAAAATTCTTAAAACCCCTATATCCCGAATTAAAAGAATCATTAACTACTATAAACAAAGTATTGGATATAGAAAGATCAAGATTCAATTCAACAAAAGAAGCTTCTAAAAAAATAATTGAAAGAATGGTAGCAAGAAAAGAATCATTTTCAACAGAAAAGTTAATTACCTTATATGAATCACAAGGAATACAACCAGAATATATCCAACAATTTAAAGACATAAGAATACCAGATGATTTCTATGACCAGATAACTTCAAAGCACGTTTCAGCAGTAAATCCAATAAAACAGAAAAAAGATGATATTTACTTCAAAATTCAACCAACAAAATTAGACTATTATGAAATTCCAACTGGATTTGAATTCGACGCAAATGCAATAAAAATAATAAACAAATATGTTATTTTAGACAAAACTTTATTTTATCCAGGTGGCGGTGGGCAGGAACAGGATCTAGGAAAAATTGGAGATTCAAATGTCATTTCTGTTGAAAAAAGAGGCGACGTTATAATGCATCTTGTTGATAACATAACCTTCAATGAAGGAGAAACAATTCATTGTTCAGTTGATAAGGAAAGAAGATTACAATTAATGCAGCATCACACAGGAACACATATAATAAACGCTTCCGCACAAAAAATCCTAGGTCCCCACATAAATCAGGCAGGCACACATAAATCCGTTGAAAAGGCTCATCTAGATGTTACACACTTCCAGAATATTACCAATGAAGAAATAAAACAAATGGAAGGATTTGCAAATGATATAATAAAAAGAGGTATAAAAACAAGAACAAATATTTATCCAAGAGATGTTGCTGAAAAAAGATTTGGTTTAAGAATTTACCAGGGCGGAGCAATAGAAGGGAAAAAAATAAGGATTGTAGAAATACCTAAAATAGATGTTGAAGCCTGTGCAGGAACGCATCTACCCTCTACAAAAGAAGTTAGAGCAATAAAAATTTTAAGAACTTCAAAAATTCAGGATGGTATTATAAGAATTGAGTTTGTTGCTGGTCAAAAAGCTATTGATGAAATAAACAAGGAAAAAGAACTATTAAAAAGATTATCTTTAAAATTAAAAGTATCCATTGACGAATTGCCTGAAAGAATAAAAGAATTATTTGAAGTATGGAAAGAAGTAAAAAAAGGAAAATCATTTACACAGTTTAAATCAAAAAGTAAAACTAAAGCCACAGACAGAGAAATTATAAGTTTATCCGCTTCTTATCTAAAGACACAACCAGAACATCTTGAAAAAACCATAGACAGATTTTTAAAAGAAATAGAAGAAAAGAATTAATCAGCTGCGCCCTCTATCGAGTATAACATCTCTTCAAATGTTGAGTAATCTCTTCCACCACATAAATATTTTCCATTCACAATAGTATACTTGAATAAACAAATAGGTCGTTTATTTCTCATGTCTATTCCTCTAGTTCTTTCAACTAAATCACTACCTCTTTGTTCACTATCAGCTCTATTCCTATCTCCCGTCTTTCCATAAACCAGCCCAGTAATTTCAGTTTCTTTACCCACATCTCCCATTTTATTCCCCCCTCTTCTAGCTATAGATTATTGAAGCCCAAAACATCAAACAAAAAAAAGTTTAATGCTCAGGCATTAATTAATAAAAACAGCTAAAAGAATACTAACTAAACACACCAAATTCAACTTCCCTTCCGTGTATCTAGTTTTCATAAGTTATTTACTCAAAGTGTTATATTTAAAGATTTTGTATCCGTATTTTTACAGAAAAAAACAGCCACAAAAAGCTTTTAAAACAGGATTAATTGTCTTTTATTTAAGGATCTGTAGCTCAGCTTGGATAGAGCGCTTGCCTTCTAGTCTAAGAGGAAAGCAGGAGGTCGGGGGTTCAAATCCCCTCAGATCCGTTCTTAAACCGAAGAATTTACGTATTGTCTCAAAAATAGCCTATTGACTAGAAAAGTTTATAAACACCAAAATATTGGTTCATATAAACCAAATAAGTGGTCAAAGATGATAACAAAAAAACAGCTTAAAATATTTGAAGTATTTGCTAGAAACCCATTTAAAAAATTTGCAGTAAATGCAATAAAGAGATTATCAAAAGAAAAATCAAATAACGCCCTTACAATAGCTATGAAGCAGTTCCTTAATGAAAAAATAGTATCAAAGGAAGAGATTGGGAGGAATCACCTATATCACCTAAATCTTAATTCAGAAGAAGTATACGGTTATATTTCAATTTTAAACAGTAATTTATCAGACAATATAAAAAAGATAATTAATCAGTTAGCAAAAGAAATCGAAAAACACATCTGTTTCTATTCAATTGTCATATTTGGCTCATATGCACTAATGAAACAAACAAGAGATTCTGACCTTGATATAGCTATTTTTATCGCTGACAAAAACAAGATCAAACAGTTGCAAGCTGCAGTCAATTCAATTAAACTAAAATCAGCCTTAAAGATCGATGCGCACATCATTACATCAAGCGAATTCAGGGAAATGCTGCGGGCAGATTATGAAAATTTAGGAAAAGAAATTGTAAGAAAAAACATGCCAGTATCAAATCCAAAAATATTCTATTCAATTATACAAGAGGCTATTAAAAATGGAAGCTTTATCTAGGTTATATTTGGAAAGAAGCGAAAACGAATTAAATTTAGCAGATATGATAATGAAAATAAGTTCAGATAAAACCTTGCAACTCGAAAAATTTGATATAACAAAAGAAGACACCTATTTCAGTGCAGTAATATCCCATGCCTATTACTCAATATTTTATTGTGCTAAAGCCTATTTATTGCTTAAAGGTATTAAAACGAGGCCACCTTCAGAACACAAGAAGGCTTATGATTGTTTTAAGATTCTCGTCTTAAAAGGCATTGTTGACAAAGAATTGATAGAAATATATGAAGATGTCATGGATAAAGCATCAGCCCTGCTCGGTATATTTAAAAAAGAGAAAAGAAAAAGAGGAGAGTTTACATATCAAAAACTCCCCCAAGCAAATATCGAGCCTGCAAGAAAGAGCCTTGAAAATGCAAAGAAATTCTTTAAACATCTTTATAACCTATGCAGTAATCTAAAAGATATACCTAAAGAAGGCCATTAATTTCTATTTCTCCATCTCATAAGGAAACCAGTTTATAGTGCGTTGCTATGGAACGATATTAATAGCTAAACTTTTTAAAGCAGTTTTCTAATCAAGTTTTATGTGCCTGTAGCCAAGCGGTAAGGCAATTGCCTGCAGAGCAATCATGCGGGGGTTCGAATCCCTCCAGGCACTCATTACAAGATGGAAAAATATCAAAACAAAAAACCAAGAAAAAAACCTTATCCTATTTATTTAGATCCCTTTACTTTAGCAAAAATCTCTAGTTATTTACAAAAACAAAATAGAAAATCCGATGAAGTCGTCAATATTTTAATTGAATCTCTAAGTATTAGCATCTCAGTTCAAATACAAAACAATAATAGTTTGGAAAATAGACTAAAAGAAGAGCAAAAACAAGAAGAAGTAACCTTAGAAGAAAACGTTAAAGAAAATATAATTGAATTCCCCTATCAACCAGAAGACAGCTACGTCAAAAGTAGATATCAAAGAACAGAAATTTACCAGTTTGGGAACAACACTACGGACAATTCAAGCGGAGCAGCAGTTAGATATGTTTCTCCATCTCAATTGCCTTCAGGACCAGGTTGGAAAGCATTAGGGATGTATGATCCATCAACGCACACAATCTACATTGCAAACAATTTATCACCTGAAGTAGAAAGATTTGTTTACCATCACGAAGTTGCCCACGCTAAAGGCATTAGAAATGAACAACAAGCAGATACATATGCTTCTTCGATAGTTGGCTACAATATAAGAAATGCTGCTTAAAAATAAATTAGAACATATTTACAATAACAAGAATTTAAAAGATAAAAAAAGTCCTAGAATGTTCTAGGCTCTTTCTTTCTGAAAAACAATACTTTGATTAGTAATATTGCTATTACAATCAATACTATATCAACAATAACCCATATTGCTGTGCTGTTCTTACCGAAGAAATCACTTCCAGTAGTTACAGTATTTTCTCCAGCTCCTACATTAACTGTAGCAACTTGGCTTGATAATACATTTGTTCCGGATTTAACCTCAACAACAGCTGAGTTTTGTCCTACAGTTGCACTTGATTTAGCAGCTAAGCTAAACACAACTGAAGAGCTTGCACCAGGTTCTAAGGTTACTGTCTTGCTTCCGCCTGTTAAAGCCCAATCAGCACTAACATCAACGTTAAATGTTGCCTTTTCCTTTCCAGTATTAACAACATTAACACCTAGTGTTGTGCTTCCGCCTTGTTTAACATTTAAGCTACTACTTGACAAACTTAAACTTGCTGAAGTTACTTTACCATTAGTATCAACTATAGGCTTAACTCCTTTCTCACAAGTTCCAGTCAAAACAACAACATCATTGTCAGTTAATTTATTCTGGTCATAGAAGGTTTTAACCTCTATATTGTAAGTTCCAATAGCTAAACCTGCAGGTATTGGAATATTAAATGCATTTGTATCTCCATCATCTTCATCCAATTCTATATCAGTTATTCTTTGATTGAATTTTAATGTTGGCGCATCAATTTCAATTGCTACTTCATCCTCATCAGCCTTACCTATATTACTGTAGCTTACAACTAATTTAGCATTTGTTGCTTCGCATCCAATCTTTTCAGGGCTTAATGTTGTTGATTTTATAGCAACCTCATGGCTTTCTCTTTCAACTTCAAATCTTATTAATGCCTTTTCACCATGCTTTGCACCTAATTCATCTCTTCCAGTCAAGGTTATCACAACATCATAATTACCATCATCTGTATCTTCATCAATGTCAAATTCAAAAGTTCCTGATTCCTTGTCATCAGCACCTATATCATCTAAGTCTTCATCCTCATCAAGATCTAATTCAGAATCCTTGCTTTCAACTCTGAATTCAACATTTTCTATATCTACATTATCATTGTCATTATAGTCATTTTCAATATCAAACTCTATTCTTACCTTATCACCCGGCTTTGTATTTTCAACCTTATCATTGTCTTCATCAGCTGTTTGCGATTTTCCTCTAACCTTCCACCTTACAGCATCGACTACTAATCTGTTCTTTCTCTGCATAGTTAAATCCACATTACCAGAATCAGCAACACTATTGTTTGCATCCAAACCTTGTATTGTCAAAGTTGCTGTCTTGAAAGCTGATATAATTAGATTAGAGCTTACAGCATCTAAATTCTTTGGCATTCTCGCTTGTATTGTTATTTGTGTAGTTTGTCCAGGAGCTAGTGATAATCCTGTTGGAACAGATTCAACTTTAATTGTGTTTGTATTCAAATCAGTTGCAGTAAAACCAGTTGCAGCTGAAACAGCTGAAACTCTAAAATTATTTATTGTGCTTGTTCCATTATTAGTAACTGTTAAAGTTCCTGTCAAATTAATGTCTTTTCTACTGTCTGTGTCTGAATTTGGATTACTAGTCTCTGCATTTACATCCCCTATCAGTAAACTTCCAAAAGTCAAAGAAGCACTAACACTTGTAGCTAATAAAGCTAAAACAACTAAACTCATTATTATTAATTTACTCTTCATTTTTTATTTCCCCCATTCACCTCCAAGATACTATTGTAGAGTTGTAACCCCTATTTAAATCTTACGGTTAAATCCTATTATTAGTAGTATTATTACTATTAGGACAATTACAATTCCAATTATTAAATTAAAATTCACTTCTAACCTTTCAACACTTTTAACGTTTACATTAAATATCTCACTATTAATTAAGTTACTATTACTTAAAACCTCAACAACACCATTATAGCTTCCTATATTCTTAACATTAACAAACAAATAAAAAGTTCTTTCTTCAAGAGGATTTAATACCAATATATTGTTTCCATTAATTAACTCTCCAAAACCGCTTACATCGGCATTAATCTCAACTACACTTTTAATATTTTCATTGTTCTTTACTTTAATAGGCAAACTAAAGCTGCCTTTTTCCATTACTTCAATATTCTTTTCTAACAAATTAAAACTTATTTTTCCAGTTGATAATTTAATAATTTCTTTTACAATTTTCCCATCACAATTTACTCCAAAACTCTTACTGGACTTATGAGAAGAACCATCAAATACAACCTCACTTTCCATTAAATAATTTCCAGGCTTTGCATCAGTGGGTATCTTAACATCAAAATTTACAACAGCCTCATTCTTAGGATCCTTTTCATCAGCATCAGCATCTCTTAATTTAAATTGCTGCGCAACATCGCTTATTCCTAATAAACCACTATTAATCTTAACAGTTACATCCTGGTCTCTCCTCCCTATATTCTCAACATCAACCCTAACACCTAAAACATCCCCACAATTAACATTTAAAGGAGTTATTCCTAGTCTTTTTATTACTACATCGCTAAATCTTCTTCTTAAATCAACAATAGAAAATTCTTCCTGGCAGTTTGATCTCTCTCTATCCGGATCTTCAATTGCCTTTAATAATACTATAAACTCATCGCCTTCATCAATCTCAGTTGTAGGAACAGTTAAAGTAAATTCAAATTCTTCCTTGGTTCCATCTCTTACTTCCTTTACTTCACTTTTAGATCTTACCAAGTCATCCCTTTCGTCTATATTAAACAAAATAGCCTCGACCTGCACGTCTATATCCTTATCACCTGTATTTTCAACCTTAACTCTTATTTTTATCTGATCACCGGGATTAAAATCTTCACCATTATCAGGATCCTCTACTTTAATAACTAAATTACCTGTTACTCCATTTTCACATCTGTCCAAACCGCTTACTAATAATTTTCTGTCTTCAATTTTAATATTTTTATTAAACAAAGTATTATCATTAGCATCATTGTTATTAACAAAAGTAAAATTAGCAGAATAACTTCCCAATACTGCGTTTTTATTAACCTCAATAGGCAATGTAAATGTTTTGGTTTCACTTGCTTCCAAATTAACATTCCCTAAGCTTAATTCATTATTACTAAATAAACCCTCTTTATTTACAGCCATTTTACCGTTTAATACTAAAACACTGTTTATATTATTCTTTAAGGTTACATTAATAGTATTTCCTTCATTTCTGAATAATGTGTTTACATCTACATTTGTAATTTCAAAACTGGCAGCACTAGCCATTAAGCTAAACAAAACACCGAAAATCAAGCTTATTGTTAATAATTTCATTTTATCCCCTATAATAACAACTTCGGAGTAGTATCTCTATATTTAAAACTTTCGGAAAACAATTGAGGATTATTTGTTTTATCAGATCCCCATAGCTACTAAAATATTGGAAAATAAAGTAATTGTCCAGACCTTTACCTTTCGTAAATATTTCGCCTATGACCCACTTTTAATATTGTGATTGTTCTGTTTGTTTGATCAATATCAGCAATGACTCTCCAATCACCAATCCTGATTTTAAATCCGTTTGTCTCAATCAGCTTCTCAAAATATCTAAAAGGATCTATTTTACAGATCTGTAACTTTTTCCAAATTCTTTCCTTAATATTATGTTCAAATCTATTTAAATCGTGTAATGCTCTTTTTTCAAAAATTAATTCAAACATTGAGTTTAGAACATAACCCAAATACTTAAAGTTTGTTTTACACTATAGAGTAACCTCTTAGTTTTTACAGGAAAATTGTAAAAATCAACAACAAACCTGAAGGATTTACGATAATATTCATATCAAACTAAAGCATCAACTACAAAAAGTTCATAGTTCCATTCGATAGAAATAATCACAAACAGGTTTATTCTACAATCCAAGAATTTTTTTTGCTTCTCTTTCAGTATAAAATTCCCCTTCTTCAACTCTCTTTCTCGCATTTTTAATCTCTCGTATTGTTTTTTGACTCAATTTTGGTTTTTTTTCTGCAAGGTTAGCTAAGTAGATTAATTTCCTAACTAACTCATCATAGCTCTCGTTTTTATACTGTCGGAACCCATCAAGATTTTTCTTCGTCCAAGGATTTACTCTCATCATTACCATATACACTAGTATACAAAGGTATACTATTTAAAACTTTCGGAACATAATTTGTCATATGGACTTTCAACATCAATTAATTTAGGTTTAGTCATATGAATATAGACCATTGTAGTTTCAATACTATTGTGTCCTAATAAAGACTGAACAGTTGATACAGGGTAACTATCTTCAATTAAATGAGTTGCAAAACTATGTCTTAATGTGTGCGGATGTATTTTCTTATTTATTTTTGCAATTTTAGTTGCTCTTTTTACTATCAAATAAACAGATTTCGTGCTAATTGATCCATTAAGACCACTAAACAAAAAAGATTCATTGCTTAAATTTTCATTTTTTATAAAATCTAAGATCTCAGACTTTAATTTTTTAGCTATTAAAAACAATCTATCTTTTCCTCCTTTTCCATTTCTAACCCAACCATAATCCCTTTCAAATTCAAAATCCATTATCTTAAGATTAACTAATTCACTTACTCTTAAACCAGCTGAATACATTAATCTAATCATCAAACTATGCTTTCTATTTTTAATGACTTCAAATAATCTTACAACTTCATCTTTGGTTAAGAATATTGGCAGTTTTTTAGGAACCTTTGAAAAAGGCATTTTAACAAAAAACCTTTTGTTTAGTATCTGTTCCAACGCAAATTTAATTGATTGTAAATGTAAGTTTAATGTGCTTGCAGAACTTTTATAAGCAATGCTATCTAAATAATCTGTAACATCGGATTTATTCATTTTTCTTGGTTCTTTGTGGCATTTTTTAAGAAACTGATTAAAGCAGAAGACATAGGATTTTATTGTTCTATAACTATATTTCCTTCTTATTAATTCTCTTTTCATTAATTCAATAATATCCATAGTATTGG
>CAYIHC010000028.1:0-9719 GCA_964363105.1 Candidatus Woesearchaeota archaeon
AGATAATTGCTTTTAAGTAACTTTTATATATTAGTTAAACTATAACAAAGTATGACAAAGCCAATAATAGCCACAACATTCTCAGGGTTATTTATTAAGTCAGATCCATGGAAAAAAGCCCATATTTTATGGTTTCAAAAAGCTTCAAAACAGTTAAATGATCCCTTAATTAATGACTGGGCCTATAGAGAAGATTATTTTAAAGGTGTAGATGAAGTAATGAAAAGGATTTATCCAACTTTATCAGATTCACAAAGAACAAAAGAAGCCAGAGAATCTTTCTTTAATTCAGTCTGCGAATATATCCAACAAAACCCGGATGTTAGGAACAATGAGGTAATTGAATTTTTTAAAGAATTAAAAGTTAAATATGAATTAGCATTAATAACAACAAACACAGAAGAAGCTATAAATAAAATATTAAAAATTCTAAACTTAGAAGATTTATTCGACATTATAGAACCCTCAAGACCAGATGAAAAAGACGATAAAACATTAGTTTTTGACAGGTTCATAAAAATATATGGCAAACCAGTTATTTACGTCGGTGGAGACAGAAAAGACAGTTTTGATTACTGCAAACAACATAATATCCCTTGTATCTTTGCAAACTTAGAAGATAAAGAAGATATACCTAAAGTAGAATCAGCACACAACTTAAAAGAACTTGAGCTAAGATTAAAATCATAATCACTTAAAATAAAAAATTTTATATACCCATTTTACAACATATATTTATGAAAATATACATACTATTACTACTATTACTTTTAATTGCTTGTATCAGAACTATAGAGCAGGATCCAATTACAGAAGATGAAATTATAACTGATGTAACGGGAGAAATTAACACAACTAAAGAGCTATTAACAACAAAATACAAAGGAGTCTATGGTGTTTATAATTTTTCAGAATTTAAGGTAGATAACTGTGATAATTTAATAAAAGAATATTCACTTTTATTGTCTGAAGAAGAACCAAGACTAAACAGAAGAAAAAATAATATTCAAGAAGCAAGATTAGATTTAAAAGAAGCAGAGGAAGAATTAAAAATTATATTTCCTTCAGGAGATGAAACTAAAATAAATATACAAAAGAAAGTTGTTAAAAAATTAAATGAAACAGCTTTTTTAAAGGAAGACGAATTAAAAGAAACAAAGGAATACTTCTCAAAAATAAAATATTCCTTAAAATTAATAAAAGATGAATGTAATAGATTATCTTCCTATTAGTCTTTTTTTCCTTTTAAATATAAACAAAGCAGAACTTTGTGTCTGATTTCTTACGGGCAGAACAGAAACTAAATTCCATGAATTCTCACCATTGAAATTTAATTCACTCTCAATCTGCTCTTTTCCCAAGTCATCCCCTTGTAATCTTACCACTTTATATTCATACTTTCCCATATCTGTATTTTTTGTTGTTAAATCTGCTTTTCGTCTCGTTTCAAATTCAGCATTACAAGCTCGACATAAGAATAAAGTCTGATTTCCTAGCACATACTCAATACCTGACTCCAAAACTCCAAAGATATTATCACACTTAGCACATCTGTTAACCATTTTAGCCTCTTTTTGACTTTATTAGGTAGTTGTAGCATAGATTTATATAGCTTTTGGTTAAATTTTTATCCATGAAAAGAAGTTCTAGACGCTGGAAAAAGAAAGGCCAAATGAGATGGAAATGGCAGCGTAAAAGAATGAAGAAAGAGAAGAGAAAGAGAAAGGCTGCAGCTAGTTAATTATCAATCTCTTATAAGAAGATATTAAATAGATTTTAGTATTAAACACAAATATTTATATACTTTTATACCTAAATAACTTTTATGGTGATTATTAAAACAAAAGATTTTATTCTAAGACCAATAACTTTGAAAGATGCTCAAGGATATTTAGAATGCCATCAAGACAAGGATGCTAAAAGAAATTTTATGTCCATCCCTAAGAATTTGAGGGAAGCAAAAAAAGAAATAAAAGAAGGATTAAATAAAGAAAAGATAACTTGGGTTATTGAAGTTAAAGGAGAATTTGCAGGTTTTATTCATCTTGAACTCAATAAAAATCCTAAATATAAACATTCTGCGGTTATTAGTTATGGAATTCATCAAAAATTTAGGGGAAAGGGTTTAGCTACAAAATCAACAAAAGCAGTTACAGATTATGGTTTTAATATATTAAACTTAAAAAGGATTTCTGGAATATGTAGGACATTTAATAAAGCATCTGCAAGAGTTCTTGAGAAAGCGGGTTATAAACTTGAAGGGATTTTGCGTAAAAACAAATTTAAAGACGGTAAATATCTTGATGATATGATCTGGGCAAAAGTAAAATAATGAAATTTTCATCTTATCCCAAGAATTCTATTCACAAATCTTCCTATTTTTGCAACGGTATTAATTGTCTTGCTTTTTTTACTTATTGGTCTATAAATAACCTTTCCATTTTTTAATGCATCACCTAAAGAAATCTTCTCATTTATAAAATCCCTTAATACTTCTTCAGAAGTTAAAATCTCCATAGTCGGATCTTCAACATTTCCTAGCTCAAATAACTCTAATTTTCCATTAACAGATATAGCCTTATATTCTAAACCACTTATAATAACAGAAGCTGTAACATCCCCGAATATACTCCTAAAACCAGCAGGAATTAAATGTCTTTTTTCATTAATCTTATCTTTAAGAATACTAATCTCCTCATTGTTTAAGGCAGCATTAACTATCAATGAATTCAAAACTGCAATTAAAATAAAAACAACAATTTTTTTCATAGAATTAATCAGATAGATCACTATATAAAAATTTCTAAGTATCCATATGGAAGCTTATGAGAGAAATTTAATCTTGTGTGGTTCATAAAAATAACATTATCATCCTAACAATCAATAATATCCCACCAATAGATACTAAAATCAAAGCAATTGTTCCTAAAGTGTCATTAATATTTCTTGTTAAATTCTTCCCCATATTAACATTCCTCTGCTTTATTCATTAAAATTTTGATTGTATCTCTTAGCAGATTCTAACCTATTAATTTGTCTAGTTTCTTTAATTTTCTTATTAAAACATCACAGGCAGTTGATATAATTTCTTTAACACTTAATTGCCCAAACGGTTCAACAGTAAAAATAAAATCAGTTTCTGATCCTTTGATTTCTATATTTGGTGAAACTTCAGAACAGGCATTGCATAAAATACATTTATCTTCAATTACTTTTAATTTACTTCCTTCCATTTTCAAAGCACCAGTAGGACACACTTTTGAATACTCATTTGCATCTCTTTCAGACTTAACTTTTATTTGTGGATAACCCTGATAATAAACCAATCCCGGAGAAAACTTCATATGTTTCTTTCCTTTTCCTAAAACCGCTATAGCCTCAAGTTCTATATCTTGATTTTTTAATAATTTAACTATTAACATTTTAGGATATATTGGCTTTACTTTTGGATCAGAACTCTTTAAATCTTCTGCATAAACATTACAAGGACCGCTCACTTTTAATGTTAGTGATAACTGACATAAAGCACATCCTTTTCCCTCGCATTTGCATTTTTTTGGTAATCTATATGATTTTAAATCTGTTTTTAAGGGAATTAATCCTAATCTATGTGCTAAAACTTCATCGTATAATGCTGAAGAATTCTTTTTAATCCTGCAGATGTCTATTGCCATTACAGGTGTTTCAGTGATTATAACTCTTCTTAATGTATTAGCATATACTGGATTTATGTCCTTTACCAAAAATCTAACTTGATCTTTTCCCTCTTCTAGAAGCTTTAATTCCATAAATTAATGCCCTTTATTAAGATTTATAAAGGCTTCGTTTAACTTCTGTCAATTCCCCATTTACCAGCACCATAACTGAATAATACTAAGAAAGCAACCAAATACATTAAAGCAAGTTCTCCCCCATTTGTTAAAGGATTAAATCCTCCTGGAAAATGAACGTAAAAATAAGCAACAATCATTGTAATGCCTGCAATTAAAGCAGCAAATCTTGTCCATAATCCTAGAATTATTAAAATACCAGCTAAAAATTCTATTATCCCAGCGATTCCTATTAAATTAATAGCAAAATTACCTGAAAATAATTTCTGTATTCCATGCAATAAAAAGAATAAACCTACTAAAACTCTAAAAATAAAATAAAAATAAGAGCTAAATTTATTGGATAAATTGTTTAACATATTTATTCCAAATAATATTCTTATATAAAGATTTCTACTCTCCATAGTTTGATGAATACATAGATTGGTCTACATTTTTATCATCCCTTTTTTTATCAAGGACTATTTTGAAATCTGGAAAATAGCTATCGATCGTTTTTATTACTAATTCTAAATCCGTATCAAGCTCTTTTCTAAATCCATCAAATCCATATTTTCTATATCGACTAATGGTCATCCCCTTTTTTCGCACCCACTGTAGTTGGTTTACATCATAAGTGTCACGTTTTGATCTTGGCATAAGTCTTTCCTCATCTATTTCTTTTGAAACAAAAAATGTTTCCCCTGAAAAAAATGCTGCTCTAGCCGCATCTCGTGCAGTAAAATCATAGCTTTTACTATTAATAGATCTTTCCCAAAAATTAATTGCCTCTAAAATATACAGATCCGCATTACTAAAACGAAGCTCTTTAATAGTTTGTATCTTTCTTAAGATCTTAATAGCAGAAGCCATAACAGTTTCTTTACTCTCAGTTCCATTTTCTAGATGTAAAAAATCTCGATAAGGCGATTTCTCTCTTTCAATTAAATTTATGGTATGCAACTGATCGAACAAGGCTCTTCTTAATCTATACCCCTCACCATCCGTTGTAAGCTCGTAACCATCAGAAAAAGAAGTTCCATTATCTCGTGACTTGGGCATCATATGAATCCCTATTGTCCTCTGAACAAAGTCTGTTAGCCAATCTAAAAATAATATTGCATTTTTTTGGCTATATCTTAAAAAATCATGATGAACCGCTGCATTCCCAGCATACATAAAAGCCCCAGTTTGGGCAAAATCAGAGCTGCTTAGTAATCCTAACTCTTTTGCTTGAAAGGCGTAAGCTCTTTTTTGTAGCGGTTCTTCAAAATTATCACCTATTTCCAAATAATGATTCTTTATAAGCGTCAAAAGTGTATACTCAGCAGCTTCTCTTAATCTTCTAAGACCAAGATTACTTTCTTTTCTTATAAGTAATTTTTTTATCATAGTTAAATCAGATCCCCCCATTGCCTCTGAAAATATATTTTGCATTAATGTCAGCTCTGGTGGTTGAGTTATTTCCCCCAACATAGCCATGTATTCTAAATCTACATCTGTTAAATTCCCGGTCCATCTCGGTCTGTCTATTTGCTCATCTTTTGGTGGGTAAAAAATACGAAATAAAACAAGAGGAGTTACTTTTCTTTCAAAGACAGTTTCAATATTATGACTTCCTTCTACAACAGGTATCTCTATTAGATCAACTAACCCACGTTTAGGATTAAAACCAATACCTTCCACTCTTACATACTTTTCTTCCCCTAACCTTTCGAAAGCTTTTAATATCTCACACTCTCTAAATTTAATTCTCCTCAAAGACTCAATTTCTTTAGCCCACTCTAAAATTCTTTTCCTTTCTTCAAACCAACTTCTTAGACGAGTCTTAAAACTATCAACATTTGTTACAAGATAGTATCTTACAAAATCACCCCTACTATAACACTCTCCCTCTAAGCGATAACAATCTTTTTCTAATTGCCTTACAGATACTTTAACCATTAATATCGGTTAAAAATAAGATATTTAAACCTATCGATATGTAACAATTGTATAGTAGTAATTAAACATTAAACTGCACTACCTTTTTATATAAAAGTTGGTATATGCTTTCTAATTTTAAATGCACATGGTTTTTAAGTTCATCATTTGGAATATTATTTGTCTCAAAAAACTTTCTTAGAATAGGTTCTATTAATTTCTCCTTAAAATTAAGAAAATTTTCCTTTGTCACAGGTTTAATGCCGTGAGCTAAAATTGAATTATTTCTAACGCTCACTAATCCAAGAAAAGTATTATATTTTATTTTTTCAATTTCTTTCCCTACAGGATCATCTAATAATAGTAATAATAAAGCATTCTTCTTTAATTCAAGCTCAGTAGGTAAAAAACCAATCTGTTTTTTAAACTTATCAATAACTTCAGAGGTGATCTTCGAATAATCAGGAATTTTTGTGTCAATACCATACTTTTCCAGTTGAAACTGGGTTATTCTCTCAACACATGCATACAGTCTTGCTAAAGCATCATCGAATCTGTTTTCATTCATCCTTCTTAGTGCATTACTATACAAATCTAAAATTATACTCATCTTAGAATTATTAATCAATTTTTTTATAGTGTTAATATTATCATCAACTTTAGCAATAACGCCTAAAACAGATTCAAAATATTTTACTTTTTCAAGATTAATCTTAACTTCTTCAAGGCTTTTTAATGCATCAGCAAAATTCATCTTGTCCCACTGTTCATAACCAATCGATAATAGAGTTAAGCCACGATAAAGAATGCTTTTATCTCCTGTAGTATTATTTGTAAGGGGAGTAAATATTTTGGTAGCTTGCTCATATCTCTGCAGATTAAAAGCCACTATTCCCTCTAAAGCCAAAACAAAACTTAAGCTGTCAATTGGTTGCTCCAACTCTACCAACTTTTCAGTTCCTCTTACTTCACCAAATACACCATCCTCTTTAATTTTATAACTTGCATGAATATAAAGAAGATGAACCTTTATATCTTCACCCAAAACCTCCCTGAAAATGTCTAGGATGCTAGCAGTAATATAAGTTGACATCTCTATGACTGTGATACAATTCGTAGCTTCAATATAAATATTCTTAACTGTCCCAATTTCTTTAATCCAGTTTATCGCATTAAAAAATTCTTGGATTGTCTCTGTTGTGCTAAAAATATCTTTAATAAAAAAAGTCCTGTATTCTTTTACATTCAATCCTTTTACCATAGCAGGAATATAGTTAATTGTTGCTTCTGTTGCTAAGAATGCGATGTAATCGGGTTTTATCTTTTCAATTGCAAATCTAGCCATAAATTCATCCAAGCCAGGGGCCATAATTAAACCTTTATTCATTAAAAACATCTAGATAGTAGAATTTATTAAATTATGCTCTTAAAATCTAAGTTTCAGAACCTTTAAATATCTAACTTAAACGCCTTTAAAAGTGGCAAATTTAGGCATTATAGGTTATGGTATTGTAGGCAAGGCAGTTCATCACGCATTTAAGGATAATAATATTTTGTATTACGATAAATTTATAAAATCTACACCATTAAAAGAAGTAGTTGAAAAATCAGATTTTATCTTTATTTGTCTTCCAACACCCTTTAAAAATGACAAGATAGACTTATCAATCATAGACGAAAATTTAAAAGAAATAACTAAATTCACGGATAATACAGATAAAATCATAATTATCAAATCAACTGTAGTTCCAGGAACAACTATCAAATATTCCAAATTATATCCAAAAACAAAATTCAGCTTTTCTCCAGAATTCTTAAGAGAAGCCTATTATCTCGAGGATGCTGTAAACCCCGATAGAATCATAATTGGTGCAGAAGATTTAAATGTAAGAAAAAGAATAGTTGATTTATTTAAAAAAAGATTTCCTAACGTTTTAATGTTTGAAACAGACTCAACAACAGCAGAAACAGTAAAATACATGGCTAATTGTTTTTTAGCAACAAAAGTTATTTTCGCAAATGAGATATTTGACCTATGTCAGAAACTAAAAATAGATTACAATAAAGTTAAGGAAATGGTAATGGTAGATAAAAGAATGGGCAGTTCACACTTTGATGTAACCAAAGAACTCGGATTTGGCGGAAAATGCTTTCCCAAGGACATCGTAGCTTTAATAGGTTTATACAAAGATTTGAATTTAGATCCTACTTTATTGGGAACAGTCTGGAAAAAGAATCTAAAAATCAGAAAAGTAAAAGACTGGGAAGATATCCCTTTTGTTAAATCAGTTTAACCAACAGTAACCTTCTTGTCTATACAACCTATCTTCTTTTTATTAATAACAATCTTGGGTATTACTTCAACTTTATCTAACCTGTCAGCAACACCCGTTATTTTCTTAAAGTCTCCAGTATCTCCTGCACCATATGGTTTTGGCTTAATACTACCCCCTCCAACATCTTCTAGATAAACAAAAGGATTGCCAGCCCCATTTTTTCTATATCTTAAATCTAAGTATATTGTTTTTGCCCCAACATTGGTTACAACAACATTATCCCCTTCCAAATAAGCATTTATAGCAACACTTTCACAATCTAATACAGTTCCAACAGTTTCTGTTAACTCTTCAGCCTGTGTTTTAGCCTTATTTTTCATGTAGATAGTTACACTAACAGCCAGTATTACAGTTAGACTTATAAGTAAAACATAAGCCAGTATTGCACTTGCACCCTTTTTAGTCTTCATCTTCTTCCTCTTGTGTCACGCCACATGTAAACTTAAACTTTTTCCCATCATAAACACTATTGACGCATTTATCTTTTATAAAACAACACTCTATTCTTTTATCATTATTCTGTAACTCATTCTGTAACTTATCCTGTAACTCACAGGATTCCCTGTTTTTAAATATTTTGCAGTTAACTCTACAGCATTTTTGTCTATCACATTTATCATTCTTAGGTGGATTATTATTGACAAATTTACAGCACTTCTGTTCTTTTGGAGTTCCACTGGTTTTACAATCATCTTCATTATCAACATCAAAATTACATATCTCACTGCATTTTACTTTATTCCCTTTAGAATTGTCTATTGGTATTTCATTTTCATTTACAAATATTTGTATTTGTTCACCTTCATCAGATTTGGCAGTTACTATTAAACCTGGTTTAGGATCAATTTTTTTAGGGATTTCATAACCAACCCATATATCATTTACAAATAAAAATACTTTATCAGCACCAGGATCAGTTATTTTATATGTGCATACAGTTACATCAGGGTTGCCAACAGCTTCTTCAGTATTAACTCCCCCAATGGGAGAACCTATCCCTCCTTCCGAAATTTCAGAGCATCCAATAACAACATCAACAGTGCTTTTTGATGGTGTAAATACCACCCCATCATTAGAAGATTTAGTAGTTACAAAAATAGGAGTATCTAACATGTTTACAACTAAATTTATTTTAGTCCCATCTTTTTTAGTAAAGCTTAATGTTGAGATTATTCCAAATTCAGGATTTGTTTCTCTTGCAAAATTATTAAAATCTCTTGTAAAAATAGGAAAAGTATCTTCTAATTCATCTGTAGGACTATTATCCGAAACATAAGTGTTGATGAATCTTTCAGACTCTCTCTCATAATTCTCATTTAATCTATCAAAATTAGCATTTAAATCAACTTGTTTAGAAGTATTCACTGTTGCAAATATTGTAAACAATAATACCCCTATTATTACAGCGGCTAAAATATAAACCTGTCCTCTCTTTTCCATGTTATTAATCATTTCTTAACAATCTCCCAATGTCCTGCACTTGTCTTGCCAACTCGTATTATTACTCTCTTGGACTTTAATTTCTCTAAGTATTCCTTAACAGTATCAGGGCTTATGCTTATCTTCTTTGCCAGCTCGTTTCTTGATATCTTGGGATTCGCTTTTATTTCTGCGACTATCTTGCCCTCAAGTTCAGTAAGTCCAGCTTGGG
>CAYIHC010000029.1:0-9478 GCA_964363105.1 Candidatus Woesearchaeota archaeon
TACAAATGCTTCTCTCTTAAGATTCTTTTTTCAGCAATCTTCCCTCTTAAGACTGCACCATATTTTGGAAATTCCTGCTCAAACTCAGCTATTGCTTCCTTCATTCCTCTCGCCCTTTCTTTATCTTCCTCTTCAACACGAGCAAATACTCTTTCCCCAACATAGCCGCTGCCAACTAAATCAGCTATTTCACTTCCAAGACTTAATCTTGTTTTCCTCAATTTTTGGTCCATGCTTGACAAAGGAATTTCAATCCTGTCAGCTGCAACCAACTCTAAAATTTTTCTTTCCATTTTTAGGCCTCCTTAAAATTTTATTGATTTCAAAGAAGCTCAAAAGTAGATTAATTTTTGAGGTGATAATCTTCACCCCAAATAAAAAAGTTTAAATACTATAAGAATAATTAATAAGAATGGAAACTTCAAAACTTCAAGAATTAGGATTAACAAAAAATGAAGCATTAACCTACAAAGCCTTATTGGAATTTGGCCCGTCACAGGCAGGATTTATCTCAAGAAAAACAGGCTTGCATAGAAGAACAGTCTATGATATAACTGAAATGTTAATCAAAAAGGGTTTAATTGGATATATCTTGAAAAACAACAGAAGAATGTTTGAAGCTGTAAACCCAAACAAATTCCTGGATTTAATAAAAGAAAAAGAACATTTAATCACAAATATTCTGCCGGAAATGCTGCAATTATTCGAAGAAAAGAAAGAAAAACAGGAAACAAATTTCTACAAAGGCAAACAAGGTTTAAAAACAGTTTGTGAAGACCAAATAGAAACAAGAAAAGAAATTTCAATTTTAGGGGCATCATCATTAGCTTATGAAGTCTTAAGATTTTATTTCAAATGGTTTGATAAAAGAAGAAAAGAACACAAAATAAAAACAAAGATTATATTTACAGAAAAAAATGAATTTAAAATACCTTATGCAGAAATAAGATACTTGCCACAAAAATATGCTTCACCTGTTGCAGTTAACATTTACGGAGACAAAATAGCTATTATCCTATGGAGTAAAGAAAACCCGTTGGCAATAGTCATAAAAAATAAGGAAATCAATGAAGGATACAAAAAATACTTCGATTTATTATGGAAAATTGCCAAAAATTAAGGTTAAATTATACCTAAGTAAAAGTCAATTATCTATCAGTTTAGTCAATAAACACTGTTAAAATGATTTTAAGCCATAATTAACCAAAACAGAACAGTTTTTAAATACATCAAACTAAGAAAAAGAAGTAAAATGGGTTCTTAAACGAATACCTTTACATAACACATGGAGGAAAAGAAAAATGGGCGACTTTAACAGAGGACCTAGAAATTTTGATCGTGGTCCTAGTAGGGATTTTGGACCGAGAGAAATGCACAAAGCAACTTGCTCAGAATGTGGTCAGGAATGCGAAGTTCCATTCAAACCAACAGAAGGCAAGCCAGTTTACTGCAAAGAATGCTACTCTAAAAGAAAGAGATTCTAATCTTTATTCTTAAAATAATATAATTCTTTTTATTTTAATTTTTTAATTTGTCTAGTAAGATCTATATAGTTTTTACATTAACCACACTATACACTTTCATTCTCCCAATGCCTTTAAGATCAAACACACCAAATTCAACAACATCAACCTTATCTTTTACCTTACTATAAGTTTCCTCATCAATTAAAACATTATTTCCTGTTGAAAAAGATTGTAATCTAGAAGCTAAATTAACACAATTCCCCAAAGCACTATATTCCATAAATTTATCTCCGAAGCTTCCAATCAAAGCATATCCAGAACTAACACCAACACCAACAGATATTGTTGCCAATCCTCTTTCTTTTAATTTTAAATTTAATTTATCTACTTCTTTGCTTATTTCAACACCTGCTTTCAAAGCATACAACAAATGATTCTCAACTTTTCTCGGTGCATTAAATAAAGCCATTACTGCATCTCCAATATACTTATTTATTGTCCCATGATATTGATAAATAATATCAGTCACAGTTTTAAAATAATGATTTACTAAATTCACAATAACCCACGGATCACCCTCATAAACTAATTTTGTAAAATCCCTTATATCTGTAAACATCACGCTTATTTCTCTTTTTTCAGAATCAAAATTCATTTTATCTTTTGAGATTAATTCTCTTGCTACATGTGGATCAAGATATCTGTTAAGAATATTTAATACCTTTTTATTTTCCTTATGTTTTGTCTTAACAACTTTCTTTAATCTGTCTATAGACTCGTTTTGTTTAATATGTGTCTCAAACAAATTTTTAATATACCACCCAAGCTGCTTTAATAATTTTGTTTGTCTTTTTATTGCAATATAGAATCCAATGGCTAAAATAATAACAATAGCCAATATTACCTTAGCAGTATCCCCTAAATCAGTAACACCTAAACCCCCAATAGCTCCAACCGCCCCTGTTAACATATTTCCAGTTTTCTTTATTACAGATCTATCATCACTTAAAGCCAAATTTTCAAATTTGTATGCATTATCTCCGCTTAAAACAGTTATTGTATAAGTCCCTGCAGTTAATTTATCATTTAATTTGTATTCTTCACTTTCCCCGGGTTTTAAATTAACTTCTTCTATGAATCTTCTTTCTTGCACACCATTAAACACAATTTCTAATGGCTTATTATAAACAACATTTCCTTTATTAAACAACAACAAAGATTCATTAATTAAACTTATTTCCAACAATTCAACAGGTTTAACATCAAATGGTTGCTCTTCAGTTAGACTATCCAATTGAGCATCAATTATATATCTTCCAGGCATTGCATATTCATCAAGATCATAATTAAGCTCGTTCTTCCATTCAGTAATAACCTCTTTATTTGGATTGTAAACCTTAATAGTAACATCTTTATCTTTTGTAATTTCATTCCCGGTTTGATCAACAACTTGAGTCTTTGCATTAACTTCTTCTTTGGGTAAAAATTCATTCTTGCTTAAAGAAAGTAAAATTCTCTTAGGAACACTTTTCACAAAATAAGTATATCTATCCTCGCCAAAATTTCCAAATTCATCTTCAAACTTAAAATCCAAACTATAATTCCCAGCTGCCTGATTAGTTTCAGTATTTAATTCAAACTTAAAATCTCCATTAACAACAGCTATAGGAGTTAATTTCCCATCATAAAAAACCTTAACATTCCCACTTTGTGCTGCACCCTTGAAATCCTGCAATATTCCAGTTAAACTTATTTTATCTCCTGGCAAATATTCCTTCTTATCAGAATTAATTATTAAATTTATTCTACTAGTTAATTTAAATTTGACAGCATTTTCAAATTTTCCGGAATTTCCATATAAATCCTGATAATTAACAGTTACAACATAATCACCAATTGGATGATTTACAGTATCAAAATTAAAACTCCACTCATTATCTGCATTTAAAGTAAATACTTCCTTATTATTAGGTCCTAAGATTTCTATAGTTGCTAATCCATTAAAATTATTTCCAGAACTTGTTTTTACACTTCCCCTAAAACTTAAAGGTTCTCCCTTGGCAACAGCATTTTTATCAACAGAAAAACTTGAATTTAAATTCTTTGTAACTGTAAATTTATTGCTTTCCTTCTGGTCTATTACACCATCTTTAGTCTCCAATAAAACAGCAATGTTACACTCACCTTCCCCATTATAAATTTTTACATTTTCTTTAAACTCTGAACTTCCGTTAAAATTCACATTTTTAAACAATAAAGAGTAAACACTTCCACAATTCAAATTAACTCTTAATCCCCCCTTAAATGAATTATCTGTTATCCCTTTAACCTCTATTTCATCACCTAAATTAAACAGATTTTTGTCTATATTTTGAAGCTCCAGAGCGCTAACCGTAGGTATTAAAATAACCAAAAACAGCAAATACAAACCCCTTTTCATAGTTTTAATAAGAATAACATTCTTTAAATAATTTGTGATATTTAAGATTGAATGGAAATAATGAAAAATATTGAAATAATTGATCTTGGTCTATACTTAAAACAGTATAAAACACTAATTTTAACAGATTTCCATATGGGTTTTGAAGAAACATTGAATAAACAGGGCATTCTAGTTCCAAGATTCCAGTTGGATAAAACATTAAAACGTCTAGAAAGAATATTCTTAAAAGTTCAGCCGGAAACAATTGTTATTAACGGTGATTTAAAACATGAATTTTCAACGATCTCAGAAACAGAATGGCTCAATACTTTAAAGTTAGTAGATTATTTATTAAAAAACTGCAAAACCTTAATTTTAAACAGAGGCAATCACGACACAATCTTAGAGCCGATTATTAAAAAAAGAAATTTAAAAATTAATGATTACACAAAAATTAAAGAAGTCTATATTACACATGGTGATAGAATACCTAATAACAACGACTTTAAAGAATCTAAAATTATAATAATAGGCAACGAACACCCAGCAGTTGCTTTAAAAGAAGAAGGCAGAAGAGAAACATATAAATGTTTTTTAAAAGGTAAATTTCAAGAAAAGGTTTTAATCGTCCAACCTTCATTTAACTTAGTAACAGAAGGCACGGATATCTTAAGAGAAGATGTTTTATCTCCCTTTTTACATCAAGACTTATCCTATTTTGAAATCTATGTTATCGGTAAAGATAAAGTTTACAATTTTGGGAAAATTAGAAATATAAATTAACCACCCTTACCAAGTATTCTTTGTTTCTCCTCTTTATCCTTTTTCTTTGCAATAATCTCATTTCTGTAATACCCAACAATATCTATATCATCCTCTTCTTCAGCTTTTTTCAATTTTTCTTCATGTAATCTGATTTGTTCTTCAAGAGATTCAATTCCCTTCTTAAGACGCTTTTTTCTGTTTACCATAAATCTGTATCCCTGCATAATCTAATTCTTTTCCTAATAGATTTAGTAACTTTTCAACAACACCAATACCAATCCTCAACTTTTTATCAGCCTTATCATCCCGAACTAATCTATAAATTTTAAAGGCATTATCATGTTCTTGAATAGTTATTCCTTCCCCTATAAGCCATTTTTTAAACTGTTTGTTTGAAAAAAAAATGTTTTTTAAGATACATTTTATTATGAATAAACCTCTTAATCTTAGAATTATGGAATATAATACAGAATAGGATTTTAAATATATACTATCAAGTTTATCCAGTTCTAAAAGCTCAGCATTGCTCTTAATATGTTCTTCTGTTTCTTTTAAATAAGTTTCAAAACTGCTCTTATTAATTTTTATTCCCTTAATCTCATTTAAAACATACGAGTTTATTAAAGGTTCTGCTTCCCTTATCATTTGATAATAAACAACAGGGTATTTTTTTATTATTTTTCCTATTTTATCCAAAGGTATAACTGTAGCATCAACACCATAATCCTTAAAATTTAATTTAAGTCTTTTGTCTTTGGTTATAACCAATGCATCTATATCAGATTCTTTTGTTTGTTCTTTTCTTGCATATGAACCACATATCCCCACAGAGATTATGTCTTTTAAGTAAGGTTCGAGCAAATGTAATATCATTTCTCTCGGTTCAAGTCTTTGTTTTTCTGGGCGTATAACAATTACTTCCTCACCTAACCAGTCCTTAGGAACCCAAACAGCCCCGCCATTCCCTGATTTTACAACCTGCTTTACAATCTGTTCCTTCACACTTAAATTTTCTATTTTCATAGTATAGACATAGTATAGACATATATTTAAATCTTTTGTTCTACAATCCCAATCCTTTAATCAATTTCTCTTTATCAAAACTTTCAAAATCTTTATACTCTTGTCCTTTAGAAATAAACAATATTGGCTTCTTGCAGCTATATTCAACACCAACAAAAGCGCCGCCCTTTTCATCAACATCAACTTTAGTTAATATAATTCCATCAATCCCAACAGCATCATCAAATTTCTTCACAGTTTCTATAATTCCTCCGCCAGAAATAGCCTCCCCAACAAATATTTTCAAGTTAGGTTTAACAACACGAACAATTTTTTTCATCTCTTCCATTAGATTTAAATTTGTATCTTGTCTTCCCGCAGTGTCAATCAAAACAACAGGAATTTCATGAGCTTTAGCATATTTTACAGCATCAAAAGCCACAGCAGCAGGATCAGATTTATAATCGTGCTTTATCACTTTAATACCTAATTTATTTCCATGTTCTTCCAACTGTTGTATAGCCGCACTTCTAAATGTATCCGCAGCAGCAAAAACAGATTTTAGTTTATTATCTAATAAATATTTCCCAAACTTAGCAATAGTAGAAGTTTTCCCGCTTCCATTTAAGCCAAAAAAGACAATAACATAGGGTTTATCTTTCTCTTTAATCTCATTTAAAACATCTATAGATTTAACATTAAACAACATCCTAATACTGTCACTCAAACTTTGTGTTACTTCTTTTTCAATCTTACTCTTTGGAATTTTCTTTTTAAGTAATTTGTCTTTCAATTCAGCTCTTAACTTATCTACAACCTCATAGGCAACATTAGATTCCAGTAAAGCAATCTCCAATTGATTAAAAAATTCATTAAAACGTTCTTCATCAAGTTCAACACTTGTAACCTTTTCTTTAAATTTTGTCCAAAATCCTTTTTCTTCAGGATCTTCTACTTTAACCTCTTCTATTATTTCAGGCTCTTTTTCTTCAACTTTAACAGATTCCGATTTCTCTTCAGTTTTTTCTAAAGTTTCTTTTTTAGCCTTTTTTTTATCTTTTCTCTTTACTTCTTTAACTTTTTCTTCTTTTACAACTTCAATCTCTTGTTCTTCTACCTTAATTTCTTCTTTTCTGTCTTCTTTAGCTTCAGATTCTACCTTCTTACTAAACTTGCTTACTACTTCTCCTATTTTCTTCTTTAAAAATCCAAACATAGTAAAAACAATTAAAACAAATCTATATAAAATTATTCTTTATACAAAGACTCATCCTTAATTCCAGACCAATAAAATCCTTTCTTTCTTAAGGCACAGTTCAAGCATCTTCCACAATGCACTGCCTTTCCTTCCTTAAATCCAGCCCCAATGTAACAACTATAAGTAAACTCAAAATGAACCTTCAGCTTTTTGCCAAGTCCAACAACTTCAGGCTTATCCAATTTAATTAAAGGTGCTATTACCCTATAAAGACCGTGAAATGTTGCCTCTTTAATCAGCTCATTAAACTTATTAACAAACTTTTCAGTTGTATCATTCATAAAGACTCTTCCCTCGTGTTTCAATCCAATTATAACATCATATTTCTCCTTATTATCTAAGTATTTAGACTCTGCAAAAGCTAAAGCATTAATCAAAAAAACAGAATTTCTGCAGGGCACCCACCACTTGATTAGATCCTTATCTCCTTTTTCTAAATCCTTATCAGTTGTTTTTTTAAATTTTAAGCTCTTATTAATAGGATTATTGCTTAAATTTCCAAGCCATCTCAGATCTAACTTCAAAAAATCAGCTTTTAAGAATTTAGCAATCTTTTTAACACAATATTCTTCCTCTTTCAAAGCCCTCTGCCCATAATCAAAAAACAAAAAGATTAATTTTGCATATTTCTTCCTAATAGAATAAGCAGCTACTACACTATCCAAACCGCCAGAACATAATACAATAGCATTTTTCATAGGTTTTTAAGCTACATAAACCTTATAAAATCTTTCTGTAGTTATAATCCTATGACCCTATCAAAAGACCTAAAAAAAGGTGATAAAATAGTATTCAATAATGAAAACCTTATAGTTGAAAAAGTAGAAGTATCAAAAATAGGCAAGCACGGTAAATCAAAATGTAGGTTAGAATGCCTAAACAATAATAAAGAAAAGAAAATCTTCATTGTTCTGGCAGATGATGAAATACAGGTTCAGAAGCCTTAAAAACGTAAATTAATGCATTTATTCTATGATAGATATTATTATTGCATCCTATGGTGAAGTGAATTCTGTAGAGAGAGCTATTAAATGTTTTATTAATCAAAATATTAAAGAAGAGTTTAGAATTATAGTTTCGGACCCATTTCCAGAAACAAAATGGATGATTGAAGAGAAATTTTCAAATAATAAACAAATAATCTATTTCGAAGATGAGGACAAAGGGAAAAGTAATGCATTAAACATTTTATTCAAAAAATTCAATTCTAAGGATCAAAACGACATTTTTATCTTAACAGATGGTGATGTATACGTAAACAGCAACTCAGTAAAAGAAATTCTAGGTAAATTTAAAGACTCAAATGTAGGTTGTGTAACAGGAAGGCCAGTTTCACTAAATTCCAAAGAAGATAAATTTGGTTACTGGAGCCATTTCCTAGTTGACGTTGGAGCTCATTTAATCTCAAGGAAAAAAAGATATGAACAGGGAAATTTCTTAGAATGTTCAGGTTACTTATTCGCTTTCAGAAAAAATATAATTGATAAAATCCCGTTAGACGTAGCGGAAGATACAATAATTCCTTATTATTTCTACAAAAAAGGCTTTAAAATTGCTTACGCCGAAAAAGCATTAGTTTATGTAAAATGGCCAACTAATATGAAAGATTGGATAAAGCAAAAGAAGAGAGCAGCAGACGCCCATACAAAACTAACAAAATACGCACCAGACTTTCCTAAAGTTAAGTCTCTTTTAGGTGAAGTATCTGGGGGTTTACAAAATTTAAAAACAATATTTTCTTACCCTAAAAATTTTAAAGAGTTTATCTGGACTTTTGAATTATTTCCTGCAAGATTATACATTTGGCTTTCTCTACATAAGGATAATCTATTAAAGAAAGAATACAAAGATGGTTGGAGAGAAGACTTAGAAGTAAAATCAACTAGGACTTTAGATTAAACCCAAAAATACCCTTAAATCCCTCGTAGAGAATATTTTAATTTTATCTTGATTTTTTAATTTTGGTTCGTTTGACCAAATCCAAGCACTTAACGTCAAAGCTAATGCAAAAAAAGGAGCGTCTTTCAAATCAGGAGAAACATTTTCTGCTTCAATTCTCAGTTCCTCAAAATAAATTAAGGGTATTGTTTTCACCAAGCCTCTCAAAAGCCCAAACAAAAAGGTAAAATCCGTATTGCTGATTTTAGCATATTTTATAATTTCACTTTTAATCTCTCCGATTTCGCTAAAGGCGTATTCTGGTGTAAATAAGTCCACACCGAATGCCTGTGCTTCTATAATTATCTTTCTGACTGGATTCTCTCTGAAGAAAGAAAAAAGAATGTTTGTGTCTACAACTAATCTCATTTACCAACCCTCTTTTTTATACCTCTTCCACATCTTATCTTTTATCTGCTCACCTAACCTCAAGCAGTCATTTTCAGTTAGTTCAGAATTCCCAAGAAGTTTATCCATTTTTTTAAGCAATAAAACCCTTTCAACTTTTTTAGATAAGAATTCCCTAACTATTTCTGACCAGTTCATCTCTGGCACTTTCTCCATTTCCTTTTTCAGTTCTACAGGAATAGTTAATGTTAGGTTTGGCATTTTGTGTAAACTGTGTAG
>CAYIHC010000030.1:0-9363 GCA_964363105.1 Candidatus Woesearchaeota archaeon
AATTTGATAGTAACCCTCAATTTATATATTTTTCTAATCCAAAATTGGATTATACTAAACCTAATTAAATGTATAGAACTAAACCAAAAGTAATAAAAACATCATATATCCCCTATTTTTATGGATAATAAGTATGTTTTAGACACGTCAATTGTAATTGAAAAGGTTGCTTCAGCTTTAATAAAAGAAGGGAAGTTAAAAGGTAAAGTCTTAATCCCAAGAGCAGTTTTAGCAGAACTTGAAAATCAGGCTAATAAAGGTCAGGAAACAGGTTTATTAGGTTTAGAAGAATTACAAAATTTACAAAAACTAAGAAAAGAAGACATTGAAATAGAATTTGTAGGTGAAAGACCTAATTTATATCAGATCAAATACGCAAAAGCAGGTGGTGAAATTGATTCTTTAATAAGGGATTTGGCTTTTAACGAAAATGCAGTATTAGTCACAGCAGATTTTATCCAGGCTGAAAGTGCAAAAGCAATGGGCGTTGAAGTAAAATATATCGAATTAAAAAAATTAGTTAAGGCATTAAAATTAGAAAGTTATTTTGATGAACATACAATGTCGGTTCATATAAAAGAGGATTGTGACGTAAAAGCAAAAAAAGGTTTTCCAGGCAATTGGGATCTAGTAGTTGTTGGTAATAAATTAAAAAGTGATGATGTAAGAAATATTGCAAAGGAAATTGTTGAAGCCACAAGAGCAGATCCAAAATCTTTTGTGGAAATATCCAGAAAAGGTTCTACAATTGTTCAGTATAAAAACTACAGAATTGTTATTGTAAGGCCGCCAATTTCAGATGGCTGGGAGATTACAGCAGTAAGACCAATTAAAAAATTAACATTAGAAGAGTATAAGTTACCAGAAGAAATTTTAGATAGAATAAAAACAAAAGTAAATGGTTTGTTAATTGCAGGCGCTACTGGAAGCGGTAAATCAACTTTTGCTGCAGCAATCGGTGAATTTTACAACAACCTAAAAAAAATAACAAAAACAGTAGAATCCCCAAGAGACCTTGTTTTATCAGACGATATAACTCAATATTCAAAAAATTTTACATCTTCGCAGGAAATTCACGATATTTTATTCTTATCAAGGCCGGATGCAATTATATTTGATGAAATGCGAGACACACCTGATTTTAAACTATTCGTAGATCTAAGACTGGCAGGTTCAATGGTAATTGGTGTTTTGCACGCAGCAAACGCTATTGACACAGTTCAAAGATTTATTGGAAGAATTGACACTGGTATTATTCCATCAGTTTTAGATACCATCATATTTATGGACAAAGGAGCCATAGCTAAAGTATTAGTATTGAAAATTACTGTTAAAGTTCCATCAGGGATGGTTGAGGCTGATTTAGCGAGACCTGTTGTTGAAGTTTACGATTTTATAAATAAAAAACTAGAATATGAAATCTACAGCTATGGTGAGCAGACAGTTATAGTTCCTGTATCTTCAAACTCAGGAAAAAACAATGCTGTTCACAAATTAGCAACAAAGCAAATTGAATCAGAAATGCAGAAATATTCAGACAATCCTAAAGTTGAAATGCAGAATTCAAACCGTGCAACAGTCTATGTTAACCCTGAAGATATTGCAAGAATTATAGGAAAACAGGGATCAAATATAGAAAAAATTGAAGGTAAATTAGGCATTAGTTTGGATATAAAGGAATTTGGGGAACAGGAACAGCCCGAAGCAGGAGGCGAAGATGTTAATTTTACTATAGATCAATCCAACAAATATTTAATATTCTTAACAAACATAAAAAACAAAAACCTGGATTTCTATGTTGGCAGTGAATATTTATTTTCAGCTACATCTTCAAAAGAAGGTGATATCAGAATTAATAAGCAAAGCAAATTAGGAAAAACAGTGAGAGACGCAGTTGAAAATAAGAGCTTAAGAATTGTTATGATCTAACTTTGAATTCTTCTTATCTATTCCTTCTTTTGTTAAACGTGTTAAAACTACCATCAATTATTCTATTTTTTATCAAAGAAACATCACCTTTAATATTTTCAACATCTGTCTTTATTGAACTCACATTAATTTCAATATGATTTACTCTTTTCTTTAAAGGGTTTAAATAGAAAGACCATAACGAAAAGCCGCTTAAGATTAGCCCGGCAATCCACTCATATCCAACAGGCAGACCAATATTTTGAAAAATTGGATCTTTTGTTGCTATGGCGATAAGAAAAACAAAAAGCTGTATTACCACTAATAAACCTATAAAACTATCTAAAGATTCCTTTTTGAGATTCCTATTAATAAGATAGAGAACAAAAATCAAAATAATTAATCCCCAAAATATAATCATCCACATCATCTTTGACCTCTTAAAATATTTAATATCATCGTTTTCTGTATATCTGTGTATTTATAATCCTTTCTCACAACTGAAAAGTCCTACCAAAATCCTTCAATAAAATTGTAAAGTTTACATAAAAATTACAACTTATTTATTATTTTTTATCACTTTTTTTTATCAGTTTTTTAATATTATTTTTGAAAATCAAAGGTAAAATCATAAGTAAAACAAATAAAATTAATGGAATCAAAATATCTTTCTGCATTAAATCATTAAAACCTACATTTCCAAATAATACTTTATCGCTCAAAGTTGCAAATAAATAAGTATAAACAAATGTTCCTGGTATCATCCCAATTAAACTGGCAAAGAAATAATCTTTGAATTTAATTTTTAGAACACCAGAAACAAAATTCAGAACATTATAAGGAACAATGGGTATTAATCTTAAAATAAAAATTGCATTAAATCCTTTGTCTTCAATTTTATTGTAAATTTTTGTGTTTCTAAACAAGCCTTCAACAAATTTTCTCCCAAGTAATTTTGAAATAAAAAAGCCCAAAGAGGCCCCAACCATAGCACCGATTAAGTTATACACAGTCCCATTAATAATTCCGAATAAAACCGCCCCGATAAAGCTTAAAATTATCCCCGGAAATAATAAAGCAGTTAATATACCATAAACCAAAATGAACACTAACGGGCTTAACAATCCAAAACCAGCTATAAATCCCTCCAATTTCTCTTCTTGTATTAATCTTCCTTCTGTAGTTTTAAAATCATTTCCGAACTCAGTGAAATTAAAGAAATAAATTAAAATAGCTAAAAACAATACTAATCCAACAAATTTAATCAAGCTCTTTTTTTCCATAAATATTCTTTGTTTAGATTATTTAATAACTTTTGCTTTAATAAAATATAAATACCACGAACCAACTTTAAAAGTATAAGCCCCTTTAATTAAAAAACCATTCCGATCTAAGATTTCTTTTATCTGTTTAACAGTATAAATCCGCTTAAATCCATTAATCCTTAACTTCCAGTAAAAATTTAATATTTTAAACAAGATTGAATCCATACACCAGTCAACTAAAATTAATTCACCATTTTCATTTAATAAACTTTTAAAATTTATAATAACTTTATCTAAATTGTCTAGATAATGAATACTGCTGTTTGAAATTATTAAATCAAATTTTTCTCTTAATTTTAAATTCTCAATGTCTTTCTTTAACAATTTAACGTTTTTATATCCTATTAGTCTTTGTTTAGCTCTTATTAGCATTTCCTTTGAAATATCTACACCTAAAACTATAACATTTGGATTTAGCTTTAATAATTTTTCAATTAAAATTCCTGTTCCGCAGCCAGCATCTAATATCTTTAAATTCTCTTTTAAATCTAAATTTTTGATTATCTCTTCAGCAGTTTTATTGTTATACTCTTTCCATTTTTTATCATAAACTTCAGCTAATTGATTATAGTGTTCTTCAGCAGTTTTCATTAAAGCGTGTCGGTTTAGGTTATATAAAACACTTACTAATCAAAATAGTTACGTCTACACTAGAAACATTTATAAATAATGTAGACGTATAACTTTCATGGCATATACTGAAATTAAAGAAAAGAATGGGAAAAAGTATTACTATAGGGTCAAATCTATAAGAAAAGGAAACAAAATAGAAAAAAAGAGAATTTACCTAGGGGTTAATCTTCCAAATAATAGCCTTATCGCTAAAGGGATTGAGGCAGACAAAAAGCTTAATCTAAACAAAGAGCTTAGAAAAGATTATCTTATAAGGAAAATAAAGCCAAAGATAATTGGAATTTTAAGAAAAAATAATATAAAAAGGGCAGGAATATTTGGAAGTTATATCAGGGGGGAAGCGAAAAAAAGCAGTGATATAGATATCCTTATTAAGCCTGCAAAAAATATGGGTTTTAAATTTGCAGGATTAGAGATTCAACTATCAAAAGCATTGAAGAAGAAGGTTGATTTAGTAAGCTATGATGGGATAAGCCCTCATTTAAAAAATAAAATTTTAAATCAGGAAGTGAGAATATTATGAGTGAAAAAAATGATCTGGTTTTTGTCATACATATCTTAGAAAGCATTGGTGCAATAGAAGATTTTTCAAGTGATATAAATAAAAAAGAGCTAAACTCAAGTAGGTTAAAGCAAAGTGCTATAATCCGGGAGATAGAGATTATAGGCGAGGCTGTAAAAAATATAACAAAAAATCTTAAGGATAATCACAAAGAAATTGAATGGGAGAACATTGCTGGAACAAGAGATAAAATTATCCATCATTATTTTGGCGTTGACTTGAATATCATTTGGAATATAATAAAAAATGATCTTCCTACACTAAAAAAACAAATAGAAAGCATAAAGAAAGAACTAGAAGTTAATTATAAGCCTTAACTAAAAAATTTATTTCTAAATTCATTCCAGTCTTATTCCATCTTTTTTAACCAATAAACTTCCAAATCCCTGTCCAAAAGAATAAAAAGCACTAGCCCCAAATTTTGACAACAAATCAAATAAACCCTTTTCTTTCTCATATCTAACAATTTCAGCTTTAGTTATATTCGCTAATTGTTTAGTAATATTTATAGCTAATTCCTTTCCACCCAACTCGTCTATTAATCCTAAATCTTTAGCCTCTTTCCCAAGATAAAATAGTCCATTTGCTATTTTACTTAAGTCCTTACCTCGGTTCTTAGAAACATCATCTGCAAATATCTCATGTATTATTTCTAATTTTTTTAATAAAATATCTCTTTCTTCTTCATTTAATTTCTTATATGGGCTTTGTATTCCTTTATATTTCCCAGTTCTTAAATCCTCATAAGTAATGTTATAATCTTCTAATAAACCTGAAAATTCTAAATAAGATGAAATTACACCAATGCTTCCTGTAATGCTTAACTCATCTGCAATTATCTTATCCGAAGCTGAAGCAACCCAATAAGCCCCTGAAGCCCCAACCTCTCTAATCCAAGAAACAATTGGTTTCTCTATGCTTTTTACTTTATCAACAATTTCTTTTGATGCTAAGGCGCTTCCACCTGGAGAATTTATTTCTAATATAATACCTTTAACGTTTTTATCTTTGTTTGCCTTATCTAAGAATTCTATAATATCAGTAGAAGCTGTAATCTTTTCCCCAAATTGAGCCCCCGAAGAATCGCTTAATATTGTTCCATCAATCGGTATTATTACTATTGTTTCATTTTTAACATTAGACGTAAATATTTTTCCTAAAGCAGAAAATAAAATTATTACAAAAGCAATTATTGCAAGAATCTTCAAGAATTTGTGATTTCTCTTTTTTACCATAAAACAATTAAGCTAACGTATTTTATAAAGATTATTACTTCTGCTCAAAACTTACAATCCCTTTGTTTCCAAATACGGTTCCAACTTCATCTGCAATCCTTTCTAACGGACTTAACAGTCCTCTTTCTTCAACTACAATTCTTAACCGAGAATAATTTAGCCCCTTAAAACGCACTTGTTGTGGTGGTAGACTTGGTTCTGATCTAATTGTAGCAACAACTTGTTGACCATCATCCCAAAATTTCCATCTGGATACAGGGGTCTTTCTTAGTATCAAATGAACGTAAATTCCATTCTTTGATGGAGAATATCTATGTGACAATCCTATTTCTTCCAGCTTCATAGTCAGAATATCATCATAACGCATAAATTCCAATTAAAACACGAATATTTAAGTTTTATTGTGAAAGAATATCTATTAAGAATAACTTTCCATAGCCTCTTTTAATGTTTCCAAATTACCAATATCAAACCATCTCCCTTCTAACTTATAAGCATGAACTACTTTTTTCTCTTTTAACAAATAACTTACAAATCTTCCAGGCTGGTCATGATTAACCTCTTCTTTTATGTATTTATCAAACAATCCTAAAACTTCCTTCGGATATAAGTAAATACACGAAGCAGCAAAACTGCTTTTTGGATTTTCAGGCTTTTCAACAAATTCAAGAACCTTCATATCAGAATTAAATAAAACATTTCCAAACAAATGCCTTCTTTCAGGCTTTTCATATCTTACAACTATCATGCTTGATTTCTTATTAACAAAATCTTTAACAAACTCCTGTAATTGAAAATCAAATAAATTATCAGAACCAATTACCAATAAATCATCATTAATTTTTATATTTTTCAAGACAAAATGAATATCCCCTATAGCGCCTAATCTATTGTCTTTATGGTTTACACCATTATTGATTATTCTTATATTTAGATTTCTATTTGTTTTCCATTTTACAAAATCATTGTAAAACTTATTATTCGTCGTCAATATTATCTCATCTATCTCTTTAACATTTCTTAAATTATCGAATATATAATCAATTACAGGTCTTCCTTTGATTTCAAGAAAAGCCTTTGCAGTATTCTCCCCAACAGTATTTAATCTTGTGCCAAATCCAGCTGCTAATATCAAAGCCTTCATGTTTTAAGCCACTTTAAAAAGGCTTATAAGTATTATGAATTTAACATATGGAAAAGTATAAATAACATAGATTTAAGGTAATCCTATGAATCCATTTGATTTTACCCTATCAAGAGGGGATAATAAAGAAATTAAATCTCATTTTAACATAACAAGCTTAGAAGAATTAAGAAGATTGGAACAGGATATTCTTAACCGGATTATTATGAAAAGCTCTGCCCAGAAAAAACCAGTCATAATTAAAGCTGAGAGACATCTTGGCAGCACTACTATTCCTGTTGTGTGTTGTGCAGTTTACATACCCCCTTTACCAAATGCATGGATGCCTGATTATGTTCAGAGGATTTATGGTGAGAATGTTACTTTAAAGGCTAGCGAAGGAACATCAACAGTTTCTCCTTCAATACAGTTGGTTCTTAATGAAGCCCTTGAAAAAAAAGATAAAGAAGTTTTCAAACCACAAAGAAAAGAAATAATAGACTTAGTATCTAAGCTTATAGAGGAAGTTTTTCCAGTAACTTCTTCTCAACAGGCATACCTTCATTTTCTTGCTGTAAAAATGGAGGGCAATCCTGTTTCATGGCACGATTTTGATATTATGTTGCGTCTTTCTAATTATATGAATACAGTAAAGGTTCCTAATCACTCTGGTGGATTATCTTTAATGATTATAGAACATTCTGGGTTAGTTGGAACAAAACAAGAAGCCATACCATTTAAGCGTGATTTTATTAAAGTTGAATATGCCGATAGAGGTAAAAAAACAGGTAGGGTTGTTCACCCTAGTTATTTGATAGAATCAACTTATAATCAAAAGGGTAATGAACATACAAAACGATTTAATGAAGTAAGAAGTCTTGATTTTCTTTTAGGTTAATTTTTAAATCTCAATTTTAAAATCTTAACAAACATCTGAGGTATTGCTTTATGCATCTTTAAATTGCTTTTTCCAGAGTCCTGCCATTCAATTGGAATTTCTTTTATTTTTCCATTTTCTTTTTTTATTAAGTATAGTAACCCAATATCAAATGCCCACGAGCCATCATCAACATTATCAATTATTTTTTCTATTATTTCTCTTTTAAAGATTTTTCCTCCATTTTGAGTATCAGTAAATTTTAAATTTAATAATGTTTTTACTAATAAATTAAATCCCCTGCTTGCAATTCTTCTGGATAAAGGTTGTTTTGTTAATATTTTTGAATCCTTTAACCACCTGCTTCCCATTATACAGTCATAATCATCCATTTCATTTAACATTTTCCATATCATTTCAGGCTTAGTAGAATTATCTGCATCAACATAACACAATAACTCATTCCTAGCTAATCTAAAACCCTCTAAAACAGCCCCGCCCTTTCCAACATTATTAGGAATATTTTTAGATTTAATTTCTTTATATTTTTTGCTTAATCTTTCAGCTATTTCAGGCGTTTTATCTCTGCAATTATTAGGGATTATAATCATCTCAAAATCTATTTTTTTATCTTTAAAGAACATATAATAGCTTTCTACTGTGTTTTCCAAAAAACTTTCTTCATTATAAGCAGGAATTATAATTGATATTCTTTTCATTGTTTTAAGCTATAAATGGCTGTTTTTAAGATTATTGAATCAGTTGAAATTATCTAGCTTCTTTTGTGTTTTAATGCCTTTTAATTGTTCTTTCATATTTTCAAAAATAGGTGTTAAAATATAACCTTCCTTCATACTACCCAAAACAGCGCATTTTTCAGGATTCAGCCAGGTATAATATGAAATGTAAGCGCAGAACACTGCATCCAACACATCTTCATAATTTTTTAAGGCATTTCCCCTTAAAGTTTTAACATTCATTTTAATTAATTCTTTTGGCATTATTACCTTTGGTTTTAGTTCTTTTAAATAATCTTGATATTTTATGAATTCTTCCCATCTAGATTCATAGTTTCTTTTTGGCTTATTCTTATATTTTAAAATTTTGTCTAATTTAAAAAGAACTACCATAGACGGATGAGGGTAAACCTCAAAGAATTTTCTTGATTCCTCAAGTTTTTTGATGTTTGGATTGTGCATAAAATTTAATTTCTCTAAAACATATGATATTTCTTCCCCTCTGATTTTGCCAGTCCACGAGCTTAATCTCTTCCTGTTTGCCGGATGAGCACCTGCATTATATTTTCTAAACAGATTACCTACTAATTCTTCTGCTAATCTTCTCCCTTCTTCATTTGGAACTATCAACGGCGCATCAATAGCAATAAGAGCATTTTTATTCCCAACATGTTCAAATATAAATTCAGTAATTTCTTTATCAGAATAAACAATTTTACTGGCAATTAATTTAGCTTCATCTTTATGGTCGGCAGAAGAAAACTGTTTGCTTTAGCAAATAGATGAATTTTGCTTAATTTTAACAGTAAAATTTCTCTGTAAATATTCTAACTTTTTTGTAAATACTACTAAAGAAATTGTAATTTTTACAAAAAAATTGTAAAAACTAAGAGGTTACTATATAGTGTAAAACAAAGTTTAAGTATTTGTAAAGCGTATTATAAGAATGATTTTAACCTATAA
>CAYIHC010000031.1:0-8931 GCA_964363105.1 Candidatus Woesearchaeota archaeon
CTTCTTTTTCCACTTCTGTTAATAGCAGCTGTTGTATCATTTGCAATTTTTAAGAAAGGAATAACACCTTGGGATTCAACCTTTATTGTTTTTATTAAAGCACCTGTTGCTCTTAAATTTGACCAGTCGTTTCCTAATCCGCCGCTCCATTTTGATAATTGTGCATTGTCGCTTATGCATTTAAAGATATGAGTTAAATCATCTTCTATTGTTGTTAAGTAACATGAGCTTAATTGGGATCTAATCAATCCTGAATGAAATAATGTGGGTGTAGATGGAACATAAAGCATTCTTGACATTATATTGTAGAATTCAATTGCTTTTTCTTCTTTTTTATCTTCATTTAAAGACAAACCCATTGCTACTCTCATCCAGAATGATTGGGGCAACTCTATAAGATTATTATCAAATTTTCTTATGAAATACCTTTCATTTAATGTTTGCAAGCCTAAAAATTTAAATAATTTGTCGTTGTCAATAATCAAAGAATCAGCTAATTTATTCAGATTAAAGTCTAACATTCTTTTATCCAAGAAATTTGATTGAACAGCCTCTTTTATTCCATTAACAAATGCTCTTTTGTATTCTTCTTCTAGAGCTTCCCCATTAGGTAAATAACCTATAACTTCATTATACATCTTTTGCAGAAATAGTCTACCTGAAACAAAATCATAAGCAGGATCTTTTTCAACAAAGGCTACAGAAGCTAAAGTTAATGCTTTTTCTATTTCCTGAGTTGTAATGCCGTCATATACGTTTTTCATTAGTTCTTTAATTATTAATTCCTGATCAATTTCATAATCTTTTATTACTTGAGATAATCTGTTTCTAATGTGCCTTAGATCAAATAGCACTTTAGTTCCGTTTTTTTTGGTTACATATAAATGACCTGTTTTTGCTTTTTCTATTATCTGGGCTTTTTCTAATTCTCTTGCTTTCTGCCTTTCTGCCCTGTAAAGGATATATGCTTTTGATATTTCATACAACTGGTTTTTAACAAGATGTTTTTCAACAACATCCTGAATGTTTTCAACATTTGGAAAAATATTCCTGAATCTTTCTCCGATTTCTTCTGTTATGTCGGATAATAATTTATTAAAAAGATTATCTTCTATTTTCTGATTTGTTGCTTTAACTGCTTTTAATATGGCATTTTTTATTTTTTCCTGATTAAATGGAACTACATCACCATTTCTTTTTATAACTGACATTTTTAATGTTTCAACAGTTTGCATAATATCACCTTTTTACACCCTCTATTGTTTCTATGAAATCCTTTAAATCGTCAAACTCCTTGTAAACTGAAGCAAATCTTACAAATGCAACTTTGTCTGTAGTTTTTAATTGTTTCATAACTAACTGCCCTATCATTGAGGATTTTACTTCTGCTGTTGGCTGTTCTCTCAATACATTTTCTATTAGATCTATCATTTTTTCTATCTGCTCCTGAGATACGGGTCTTTTTTCACAGGCTTTTTTAATTCCTGTTTTTAGTTTTTCCCTAGTGTAAGATTCTCTTCTACCATCTTTTTTTATAATCATAAGATCTGTTTCTACTCTCTCATATGTTGTAAATCTTTTATTGCATTTTAAACATTCTCTGCGTCTTCTGATTGCTATTTCTGCATCTGTATTTCTTTTATCAATAACTTTACTTTCTTCTTTACTACAGTAAGGACATTTCATTTGTTAAGTGATTAACACAATTAATTGTGCTCTTTTTTTATTAATATACAATGGATTGTATGTTTGTTTAAACTTATATATAAATACTTTGTAGATGTTTAATATATGTTAAAGAAAAAAGAAAAGGAATTATCTTCCTTTCTGACAATCAGGACATTTTTTCATGCATAAGTGCCCTAAGCCAAACACAATTAATAGTGCTGACCACCATTGAATGTTCCAGAAGTCCCATACATTAAGGTCTCTTAATAAGAAGAGAATACCTAAAATTAACAATATAGAACCACAAACACCCATACATTTGTTACACGGCGTCATTTTTTACACCTCCAAAATTTAATTGAATTTATTGTGGAAAGAAGATTATATAAAACTATCTTGGAATGTTAACGGTGTTTAGGTGCAATACCTAACGATAGTTCTTTATATTTGAATCTTCAAGACCTAAAAAATATATCTTAAAAATGTTTAATGGTGAAGATGTTCTCGTTCGCTTTTTTCATTTGGAACAAGAGATTGATTGGTTAATGGCGTTTAGTTAGATTTTTATTAAATTTTAGTGGTATGAACTGATGAGGGTGCTACGAAACGGCGCTCTTAAAATCAATTCAACAACAAATTCAATCTGTTCGTCTTTATGATCAAACAAAATACAAAACAGCAATACTATGTCTTTACTGTCTTTTCAATAATCTCCCTTTCATCATTTGTAATCCCATATAGCTTGAAAACAAGGTCGTCAATCTCGGATTCAAGGTCCTTCGTGTCTGCGTTTTCGTCTTTCTTCTTAAGCTTGAGAATTTCTTTTACTTTTAAAGTTATCTCCTCAATTATCATTTCTTCGCTTTTGTTGGTTGAAACTTTTATGGGTAATTTCTCGGTGTAACTCTTGCTGTAGTTATAATATTTACCTTGAACAAATGGGGATATCAATGTAATGTAAGCCTCTAAAAGTTTAGAGTTGAGAAGCCCTAACAAGAGATAGGTATTAATTTTATGAGGGATAATTGCGACTACGGAGTCCGAGAGATATGCTCCGGTGTCATCATACGCAAATCTGTTCTTTTCAGCTATGCGAGGACAAACTATCTTATGCATTTCAAAAAATTCTGGTTCTCTGGCCCTCCATAATTCAAACCATTCTTTGTTCCATTTGGTGATGTTCCTCCCATCTAGTTCTCTCCCACTTAATTTATCCTTAAACTGATTGAGATATTTGGAAGCGTTAGGATAAAGACGTAAATCGACAGGTTTGACGTTCGCTTCGTATGGGAATAACAAGTTCTCGTTGGAAGGCATAGCTGAGTATTTGCGAACATTTTTACCTCGGATAACTTTTTTTAGTAAACGTTCCTCGATTTTAAAAAAATCGATTTTTTGTTTCGTTACATAAAAGATCTCGTCAGAGCCTTTTCCACCACAAGTCACTCCTTGGGTTATTTTTTCCGTATAATCGGAGAGAGTTTCTAGTCCGGAGAGTTTTGTCACTAAAAGCCCTTTGCCTGTTGTATCTAAGTTCCAGCCGGAGCTTTTTAATGTTTCTTGCTTTACTGTAATAAGTTTGAAATATTCATTGTTGTATTTCGTCTCTGACCATTTTTTTTTAACTAAAGAGAGTAGTTCTTCCGGCGACACACTCTCGGCCTTTGACTTAAATTCAACATGAATAAAACTGTCTGGGGGATTATTCTCGAAAACAATGATACATGGATAGTTCGTTGCATCTGCAAATATTTTTATGTCCCCAAAATCAGTTATCTGTCGTAGCGCAACGTTTTTAGCGATGTAATCACGTAACACTTCCGCATAACCTACTTTGAGAAAACGATTTTGTGTAATATAACCTAATTTTCCATGTGGGTTGAGCATTTTTGCTCCAAGTTCTATAAAGAGAACATAGATATCAAATTTACCTTTGGCAGATATGTAGTGAGTATACATTGATAGCATTTGCTTCTCCATCTTCAATATCCCTAGCCACGGCGGATTCCCAACCACGAAGTCATATTTTTTCTTTTTCAGTTCGTCGGTTGCAACTTTGTCTTTTGCTAAGCTTTTGCCGGTTGCGCCATAGAAATATGTGAGGTTTGATTGATCTGTTGGCATCTCAAGTGAATCTGTCTCATAGACTTTGAAACGTGGAACGGTAAAACTTTTGTTTTGTTTTGTAGCTTTTGAATAGAGGTCGATTATTTGGAAAAGTAGGTTCATTTCAGTTATATTGACGGCGAACGGATTAATATCAAAACCGTGTATGTGGGTTGCTACAGAATTAATAATTTCCTCACATTCTTTTGGGGATAGTTTTTCGTAAACTTCTGGCCATCGTTTGTTATCCAGTGCTTCTTTTGGTGTAGCTTTTCCAAATTTCACTGCATGACAAGCAATCAAGCGTCGAGCAGCACGCACGATGAAACCTCCAGAACCACAGGCGGGATCTATTAAGTCCTTTCTATCTATGGAATTGGATGGTGTATAATCTACTGCGTCTAGGATGTAATCTATTACTTCATCAGGGGTGTAGAATTCACCAAGTTTTTTTCGTTCTTCTTTTGGGAGGTATTTTTCGTAGAGCTTGCCGAGTATATCCCTGTCCACTTTGGAGAAGTTGAATTGGTTGAGAAGCCAGAGAACTTTGTTCAGTACTGAGTCAAGTTCGCCATCTCCTGTCTCATACCAATCTAGAGGGTTGTCCTTTTCGTAAAAGTGAGCATAGATTCTTTTTGCTCCACCATACGAAAACTGTATTATTTGTTTGAAAACGTCCGTGTCGCCAATAAGTGGTTCTGATAGCTGTTCACGTAGTCGCTCTATCCCTCCATTTGATATTTTCTTACCCAAAAGCCCCTTGTCTTCACAGATTCTGATAAAAAGTATTCTGTTTAGAAGAACATAAATTGACTCTTTGCAAAAAACTTGTTTGTTCTCTTCTTCCTTTTCATCTGGCCTGTTTGAGAGTGCTTTCCAAATATAGAACCCTGAGAAGGATGAAAATTTCTTGTACTGGCCCTCTGTCTTGAGTTCAAAACGAGCAAGGTCTGCCTTTGCTTTAGTATTCTTTCCGTTTTCTCTCTTGAGTTTCTCAATATCTTCCATAGTTTGTTTGTATTGTGCATATCCGGCGTAGTATTCATCAAAAGTAGAATACGTGTATTGTCGAAGCAGATCATTTGATATATAGTTGAGATGCTCGATGAGCTTAGCAAACCCTTCCCCATCAGCAACATCTATTTTTGCGTAATAGTCGTCAAATTTGAAGTATTTCTCGCCGCCCCAAACTTGTTCTTTGCTGAGATTATTGAGAAAGAGAATCTGGTCGGTTTCCTTTGTCGTCAACTTATCTTCACTCATCCTTTTTGTATCTGTTATCGCTTTCACGTCTAAATCTACTTTAAGTTCTCGGACATTCTTGTTAATATGCCAAAGCAGGAATCTATAACCATTAGTAAGTCCTACAAAAATAGTCGAGGCATCTGCATATTTTCCGGCTTGTTCTTGCCACTTTTCCGCATCTATGTTTTCCCTCGGGCGCTTGGTCTCAATTACCACGACACGACGTTTATTCTCGTCATGAAGCGTTATGTCCGTTCTTCCTCGTTCGAATTTATAATCGTCACCCTGATACCCTAGAACTTCTTTCACGAAATGATCTACAAATCTAGGGCTGAAATCATGCTCTAAAGAGTCTATCGATATCTCTCGATATATCTTCTTGAACGCTTGGAGAACCCTTTCAATAAAATTGTAATTATCCATTAAGTGATTGTTGGTTTATTTTTGTTTATAAATATTACGTGTAAAGATTGTTCAGTCCGTTACTGCCAAACTAAAACTTCATTCCGATTATTCATTCTTTTGTAAAAGAACTAAAACTAAGCCCTTCCCTAACGACTACGATGAAATGTTTTACTTGATGTTTGTTCTTTATTGCTTACTTTGTTCGCTTGATAGAAATGAGTCACTAAAATTTAACCTTAGGTTTTCGGCTTTATCGACGGTTACACTAAAACCTTTTAAACCTTCTTAATCCACTTCTTTTATGCAAATCTACTTAGACAATTCAGCAGAAACAAAAATAGACAATGATGTTTTAAAGGTTATCAATGAAACCTATAAAGAGTATTATGGAAATCCATCAAGCTTACATAAATTAGGTGAAAAATCAATGGATTTTTTAAATTTACAAAAAGAGAGGATTTCAAAGATACTAAACTGCAAGGCTTCTGAATTAGTCTTTACTTCGACTGGAACAGAGTCAATAAACTTAGCAATTAAGGGGTTTATTAATTCACAAAAAAAACATATAATAACAAGCGCTATTGAACATTCAGCTGTTCTTGAAAGTTGTAAATTCTTAGAAAAATATGGTTTTAAAACTACAATTTTAAGTGTTGATAATGAAGGTTTTGTGGATATTGAGAAATTAAAAAAAGCAATAACAAAAGATACTAATTTAGTCAGTATTCAATATGTAAATAATGAAATGGGAACAATACAAAACATAAGAGAAATATCAAAGATATGTAAAGATTCTAAGGTGTTATTTCATACAGATGGATGTCAGGCTGTTTATGAAGATTTAAACTTAAAAAATTTAAACGTTGATTTACTAACATTAAATGGAAATAAATTATATGGTCCTCATATTGGATTGTTGTATGTAAAAGAGGGAATAAAATTAGAGCCTTTAATTCACGGCGGCGGACAACAAGATGGAAGAAGATCGGGAACAGAAGATTTAAGCTATATAGCTGGTTTTGCTTTGGCACTGGAAAAATTAAATAAAAGTAAATTTAAAGAAGCTGAAAAATTAAAGAGTTTAAGAGATTTATTAATTAGTGGAATCCTTAGTATAAAAGATACTTATTTAATCGGAGCTAAGGAAAATAGAAGCTGTAATAATGCTTCTATTGTTTTTAAAGGATTAAATGCTGATTCTTTAATTTTAAGTTTGTCTGATAAAGGTGTTTATGTTTCTTCTGGTGCTGCCTGCGCTTCAAGAGTAAAAAAATCATCAAAAGTATTAGAAGCTATAAAACTACCATTAAGAGACAGAGAGGCTAGTTTAAGATTTGCGTTATCAAAATACAATACTAAAGAAGAGATAGAAAAATGCATAGAAATTTTAAAATCTTCCGTGGGAAATCTCATTCCTTTAGTGATGAGATAAACTACAGTTTGATGTCGTGATAACGTTCCGTGTAAGGTAAACCCAGTCTATTAGCCTTCTAAGTAGATTATACACCTGAATTTATTTCCACTGTATGCATTTTCTGGAAACGTGCGCCAGATATATAAAGAAGAACATCTTTTGCATAGGCATGAACAATAAAATTGTAAAATCCTACAAATTCAGATTGTATCCTTCAAACAAAGAAGAAATAAAATTATTAAAAACACTAGACTTATGCAGGCAAACCTATAATTTTTTACTTCAGGAATTAAATGACCAAAAAGTGATAGACAAATCTCAAATACAGGGCATAATCCCAGACTTAAAAATATGTGAACCAAGATTCAACAAACTCTATTCTAAAACAATGCAATATGAATGCTACAGATTATTTTCAAACTTAAGAACTTTATCAAAATTAAAAGAAAAAAGAAATAAAGTTGGCAGACTAAGATTCAAGGGAAAGAACTGGTTCAAATCATTTACTTATAACCAATCAGGTTTCAAGTTCATTGAAACTGGAAAAAGATTCCAAACCTTAAAATTATCAAAAATAGGGGAAATAAAAATAAGAGCGCATAGAAACCTAAATGGTAAGGTAAAACAAATAACAATAAAGAAAGAGCAGTCAGGAAAGTGGTTTGCAATAATAATAACAGAAGAAAACAATAAAACAGAAAATAAACTAAACATAGACCAAGCAGTAGGAATAGATTTAGGCTTAATTAACATAATACACGACAGCGACAACAAAGTAATACAAAATCCAAGACATTTAAATAAACATGAACAAAAACTAAAACATCTACAAAGAATACTATCAAAAAAGAAAAAAGGCTCTAAAAACAGAAATAAAATAAGAATAAAACTATCCAAACAACATGAAAAAATAACAAGTATAAGGAATGATTTTATTCATCAAATCTCAAATTATTATATCAAGAAGTATGATATAATCGCAGTAGAAGATTTACAGATAAAAAACATGGTAAAAAATAGATATCTATCAAAATCAATAAGTGATGCTTCTTGGAATAAACTAAGACAGTTCTTAACTTACAAAGCTGAAAATGCTGGTAAGTTATTAGTAACTGTCAACCCACATGGAACAACACAGAGATGCAATAATTGTAAAACTAAAGTAAAAAAGAATTTATGGAACAGGATACATAATTGCGATAAATGTGGATTAATAATTCCAAGAGATTATAATTCAGCATTAGAAATTAAAGATATGGCAATAAAATCAATACGGCAGGAATTGCCGGAATTCAAGCCTGTGGAAATACCTCTGACAGCGGAACTAAATAATAGGTCTACGAGTCAAGTATTAATGAATCAGGAAACTCAAAAGCGTCTAACAACAGACGCTCAGTGGCTTTAGCCCTGAGTAGTTCACAAAATGTTGTTGATGAACAAAGAAAATAATTGAATATATAGTTTATAGAACAAATATTCTTTAAAAATGAAATTTTAAGGTAAAATACATAACTGTGCAGTGGCATAACAAGGTTTTTAAATAAAAATATGATATAGAAATGCATGGGGCAAGAGGATGTAATAAGAGTTCTTAAGGAATGGAAATTAGCAAGAGAGGTTGGTGCTATGACTGGTTTTTCTTTGTCTGCTGTTTTTAGATGTTTAAAGATTTTAGAGAGAGAGGGAGAGATTGAAAAGCAAAAGGCACATGAAGTTATAAGGGAAAATGACAGATTAAAGAATGTTTTAAAGCATGTTTTTGCATATAAAGTAAGAACAAGACAAAGTGATTTAGGCAAGGTAATAAAAGAAAGTGTTGAAAGGAATAATATAAGAAATATTACCTCAAGGAAATTAGCTACTTTACCAATAGGTGATATTAAGAAATAAGATTTAGGTAAAGAATGAATAAACAAGGAAAGATGACTATATCTGAGTGGATTATGTGGGGTATAATAATTATAGCAGCATTATTATTGATTGCGGGGATAATAAAAACTTTTTTTTGGTAAATTATGAAAATTGATAAATGGATTGTTGCCACAGAAACAATTGGCATATTAGCAACTATCCTCATTACGGTAAAGGTTATA
>CAYIHC010000032.1:0-8885 GCA_964363105.1 Candidatus Woesearchaeota archaeon
AAAATTATTGAAATTAAAATGTGTTTGTGGATATTCTTTTCCATTTTTAACGTCTTCTACGCTTTTTACTCTTCTTTTTATTACCCTTGACATTTTTATTATCCTTTACCTTAACAACAAAGTAGTAGATTACAGCACCCAAAAGACCCAATAGGATTAAAACCAAAACCCAAACTAGTTTTTCAGTGTCGGATTTAAATGTTCTTTTAACGCAGTCAATTAAAACCCATAACCATAAAATGGTTCCAAGTATTGCAATCAAAAATCCAAATATGCCCATTGTAAAAAAGAAGGGAATAAACATTAATCCGAATGTGCTTGTTAAATCCATCATAAAAATTAAGTAATTTCTTAGTTTATATTGATTTCTTTTTTAGTTTTATTAAATCGCCTATGGTTAATCCTGAGCCTTTGAAGTCTATTTTTTTCTCTTTGTAATCTTCTTTAATTTCCTGGACTATACTTATATTTAGAAAATTCTCAAGTTTTCTAGCTAAATTAATTTGAGGAGTAAAGTGAGCTGATTCAAGTTTATGTATACTGGAAAGTTTTTCATTTAGCTTTTTTGCTAGTTCTTCCTGAGTTAGATTTAATTTTTCTCTTGCATTTTTTACTTTTAGATGAAAATCTTCCATAAAAATCGACCATTGCTGCTCTCTTTTTACTGGTTTATTTATTTGTGAATTTTTTGGAGTAATATCTTCAATTAATTTTGTTCCGTGCTGTGAACAAGAAGAGCATACAAGGAATTTTGTATCTTCTACTAAAGTCGGCATCAGATTAGCAGTTTTACCACATAATTCACATTCAGCCATATTAATCACGTTTATACTATTAATCAAAGTGTGAACTACTCATGGCTAAAGCCATGAGCGTCTGTTGTTAGACGCTCTTGAGTTTCCTGATTCATTAATACTTGACTCGTAGACCTATTGTGTAGTTCCGCTGTCAGAGGTATCTCCACAGGCTTGATATAAGCTTCGGAGGTTGATAATATCCCGTGCTTATATTCGGACAGTTCCTGCCCTATTGATTTTAATGCTAAAATACGTTCTTATATATAAATCTGGCGCATCTCCGGAATATACATTACAGTGGAACTAAATTATTGAAAATTTTAATGCTACAAGCCCTATAAACACCGATAACCCTGCACGGAACGTTATCATGACATCAAGTTGTGATTCATCTCAGACCTAAAGGGGTGAGATTTCTCACAGGAGGAATTAAATATTTTGTTATGATTCACTACATATTTCAGGTTTATTCCTGTAATAACTACATATCTGCTCCTTTAAGATGGCTCTATCATTAAGTCCTTCTGTTTTTTGATCTTCAATTACTAATGAAGGATATTTTGTAATGTTAAACTGTGCTAATAGTGTCTTAATTAATGGTTCTTCTTCCGCAAGCTTTGAATTAAATGAAAAGACAAGCAATTTGTCACCAAGCAATTTTTTGAAGTAGTCTAAAACAAATCCCTGAGTGGCACATTCATCACAGTCTGATGTAAAGAAGAACAATATCCTGACAATATCTTCGTTGCATGATTCTTTAATCTTATCTGAAAGAGTCCAGTATTTTATCTCTTCAAGAGCATATTGCCTATAGTTTAATGAGAATGTATCCTTTTTGTATATCGCCCTATTTTTATAATTACTTAACCTACCAAATGCGTTTTCAAGAGAGTTTAAATTGGTGTTAAATATTGTCCTAAGAGCCGGACAATTTCCAGTGATGTTCTGAGCAGTCAGATAGAAATACTGCAACTGTAAAGAGTCTGACTCAATCTTTTGCTGCTCTATCACAGAGGTGGTGTAGTCTGCCCTTATTTTATCAACAAAAACACCAATCACAAAACCTAAAAAGAAAATTATCAGGGTGATTACAAATGCGGCTATATATCTATTTACGCTTAACTTTCTTTCCATTTTAATTAAAACTGCTTTGCTTATTTATAAGTATTCTGATTGATTTGACGGAGGGATTATATTTGATTATAGCTTATTTATCTTCCTTGGCACCATACCACTTATAGCCTCTCTCGAATAGAACGCTGTAAACAACTACGATCAAGACGAAGGCGATAAAGATTGGATGTATGAAGAGATAGTATGCTAAAGACTTTACAGACCTCCCGTAAGCTGTGAATTTCTCTTTTGCGATTTTGTGTGAATAGATGAGAATTACTATTGCAAAAATTATTGAGAATATCACAAGGGAATAATTCAGAAATTTTAAGTCCAAGATATCAAAGTTGAATTCAAATGCCTTTATTAAAGGAACAACATCAAAATTTATAGTATAGAGATTATTAAAGAAGTTTGTTACTGACACTCTGAGATCATTCAAGAAGACAATAAACATAGATATTGTCAGGAACGGAAGTATAATCATTGTTGGCATCCTTACCAAACCAAAATCCCCATAATTTTTGTTGAACATTAAATCCTTGTGCTTTACGCACGTCAAAAAACCACCCTTAAACCATCTCTTCCTCTGATAAAACAATCCTTTTAATGTGCTAGGTGGGATAGTATAGACCTCAGCATCATATGTCTGCAGAATCCGATAATTCTTTTTTTGTATTCTCAGAGCTATCTCAAGGTCCTCGGTTATTGAAGTTTCATCATAACCGTTTAATTCTCTTAAGACAGATGTTCTATAAACAGATAACGGACCTGGCGTAACATGAATACAATTAATATTCCCATTTAACATTCTGTAAAAAATATAAACAAGATACTCGTAGCACTGCATTCTTTGAATGATATTTTTTGGATCTTTTATTTTCATTGCTGGAATAACTGAAGCGATGTCATCATCTGTGAAATAGGGCAATATATTCCTTACAGCATTTCTTTCTACAAAAGAATCTGCATCCATTGTAGCTGTAAATTTTGAATTAACTAACTTTAAGGCGTTATTTAGTGCATTTGCTTTGCCACCATTCTGCTGATTAACCAAGATTATGTTTTGGTTCTTTTCTGCTATCCCCTCTACAATTTCCTTTGTCCGGTCTTTGCTGCCATCGTTAATTACATAGATTTTTAGCTTATCTTTTGGATAGTTTAAGTTTAAAACCGAATTTAATGTTGCTGCAATTGTGTCTGCCTCATTGTAAGCAGGAATCAAAATGGAAAATGTTGGTAGGGTTTTCCAGTGCTTTTTTTTGGGTTCATTTTTGTCTAATAACGCCAATAGCCAGAATACATTAAAGTAGAATGTTACGAAATATACTATCGCCAATACTATTTCTGAACTTGATATGACAACCATTTAAATATAGTTAATTCCTACGATTATAAAGGTTTTGTAGGATTAATTTTTTGCAGTTTTAACTATTGTTGGACAATTGTTTAAGCTCAGAAATAATATCTTGTTTTACTAATCCATAATCTGGAACATTGGTTGTTAAAAGGTTTCTAAGATCAATTTTCCATAATCCCTGCATTTTTTCTAATCTTTCTGCAAAAACCTTACTATCAAATTTTAGATTATACAATGCCAATTTCTTATTTACGATTTTTAAATCAGATTTAGTTTTTCTCTTTTTCAACAAAAACCACAGATCATAAACGTCCCTTGCTTTCTCTCTTGTAAGAATAGCTCTGATTTTTTCAGCCAAGATTTCACTCTCATGCATGACATAAACATCAAACGTTGGGATCTCTTTGTAGACCGGAATAATTGATTCGGTTATTGGTTCAAGTATTGCTCTTTCTTTTAAACTTATATTCAATGGAATAAAACTTTGGGTTTCTTTGCTTCCTTTGTATAATGGTCCGTTTATCAAAAATCTTAGATTTATCTCATTTTTGAACTTTTTTGATTCTTTTAGTGCTGCTCTTATCCCTAATAAATCAAAATTAGATATTATTTTTTCAGACAGCTTATCTATGTTAACGTTTTTAATTAAAGTAAAATCCAAGTCTTCTGAAAACCTATCAAGCTTATAGATTTTATACAGACAGGTTCCTCCCTTGAATACTAACTCTCTACCTATAATAGAATATATGCTAAAAAGCATTAAATCCTGCAGGTAATCCTTTTCTGCATTTGAGAGGGAAATCCTTTTTAGCTCTGCTATTTTTTCCAAATCCTCAACTGACAACATTGTTTATTATTCTCCATTTATTATTCTTTTTTGTGTTTTGCGGGAGAGAATAGTCTAAAACTATATACTTAGGATCTATAAATCTCTTTAGTTTTTCATAAAAATCAAATCCAAGATTATCAAGGATAAAACCAAATCTTTTAACCAGAGATTTATTTTTAAGTCTTATTAAATAGCTAACAAGCAATTTTAAATCAAGATCATTTATATTGTTTTTTACTATATCCTTTATTTCTGAAACTGAAATCTTTCTAAGTAAAACCGCATCTATCAGTGCTTTTTCCTTTTCTGCAATAAAGATATTAGCGCCATTATAATTTTCTTTTTTGAAACCAAAAAAATTTTGTGGTTTTGTTTTAATGAAAGATATTTCTGCATTCAAAGTGTTAATTTTTCTAATTTTTCTAGCCCTTGTGGATATTACCGATATAACCTTAGGCAATTGTTCGGTCAAATGATGATAATTTAAAGCAAACCATAAAGAGATATAAGAAGGCCATATTATTTTACTTGCGATTAAGAAAGGGTCTTTTTTTGTAGTATAACTGTTTCTTTCAATCTGGAGTATTATGCCCTTTTTTTTAAGTCTGTGCAACACTAATCGGGTGTAGCTATTACTTTTATTTATTAGCCTTCTTAGAGTATTCACATTAAAGACTGTATAACTATCTAAACCTCTTACTAAATTATGTGTTTTTAATTTTTCAGTTATCATTTTTGATAATTATGGTATGTCTGAAGTTTATAAATCTTTTGGTGGTCGATAATTATCATTTTTGATAATTATGGTATGTTGGAAGTTTATAGGTTTATTTGCTATTTTTATGTTAATTCTGAGGGTTATCTTAAGATTTTCCAAATCTCAACCTTACTATTCTTATAAAACCTAATGGTATCTGGATTATTTTTTAAGATGAACAATAAACCTTCATCATCTGTCTTCCATAACTGTTTTTTAAGCTCTGAATCTAAAAAAATGTAGCTTATTTTATATTTGTTTACTATTTTATTAAATTCATTAATATCTCTTGTTTTGAATATCTTATCAATGTCTTTTAATCTCTCTTTTACATCTGGCGCTAAAAATGTGTTTGAATCGGCTATATCTTTTCTCTCAGCGAAGTAATTAATCCAATGACCTCTTGATGGATCAGATAAAATTACAGAATCTTCAGGGGAATTATCTTTTAGATAGATCAACCCATTAATAAGATTTTCATCGGGTAAGTTAGTAATATTGAAAACAATAAAATTAAAAGTAGAAAGACAAATTCCAAATAGAATAACTGCAACTGTGATTATTTTTAAGATATTTGAATTCCATTTTTTGTTATGTAGGTATAATATCCCAATAGCTGAAAGAACTGAAGCAATTGGAGTAAATATTAATAATATAGTGGTTGAAAATAAAGAGAGTATTAACAATAAAATAAATGAAAAGAATATCTGTTTGTAGTAAGCATTATTTTTCCATATGTGCTTTAAGGCATAAATAGAAGGGATTAATAAAAAGATGGATAAACCATGGTAAAACCCAAAATCAGATATAACTTGGTTTAAAGCTGAAAATGGATTGAAGTAATTATTCTTGCCAACATTAGAAATCAATAAGATTACATAAAGAAAAATTGTTAAAAAAGATGGGGGGATATATTTAAGATTTTTACGTAAAAGAAAAGAGGCTAAAACCCCTGTTGAAACAACAGCTATTAACGGACTTATTAAAGGAAAAATAAAAAGTATAAATGATAATAGTTTAAATTTTGATTTTAAGAAAAGATAAGAGGATAAAAGAACTAAAAATAAGATTAGTGAATTAAAAGACAATGAATTAATAAATGCGGGGGAGATTATTAGTAGTATTGCTGCAAGAAAATTTAAGTTATTACTGAATTTTAAATGGTTTAATATCAGAAGAAACAAATACAAAGATAAAACTGCAAACAATAAATAAAATATTTTGTATGAGGCTAATATACTAAGTGATGTAAGCTTACTTATCAAAGCTATAATTATTTCCCATAGATTAAATGAGTTATTCTGTCTTGAAGAGAAGCTTAGATTATCCTTTATGATTAATGAAGGACTCTTAAGGAATTCTTTCGATAGTTTTAAAGATAAGTAAGAATTTTCTCCAGGGGGATAGTTCCCAGGTCTTAGATTGAACAAGATTAACACTAAGATAAATACCAGAACTACAACTATTGCCTGATTTTTAGTTAAGCTAACATTCTGTGCTATAGATTCTAGCTTCTTCATTCCTGAAAACCTCCTTGATGCATTTATCCTGATAATTTAACTTTTCAACATTATAAAACATTTTACCATGCTTTGTTAATAAAATGTAGTCTACACCATATCTGTCAATAATTTGTTTAGCTGCTGAAAATAATTCTGTTTTAAATAAGATGTTAAGGTCATTAAACCTTTCTGTTGTTGCTGGAGCGCCTAAATAATAAGTGTCAATAATATTGCTTCTACCAATTAAATTAATTAAATGGCCTTCTATTGAGAATGCTGCTACTGTTGATAATTTGGAAGTTTTTTCTCTTAAAAATGCAAAGGCCTCTATTTCTTCTTTTGAAAATACGTCTATGTTTGATGCTGAAACCATTGAAGGGATAACAGAAGTGAATATCGCCAATAATAAAACCAGTAAAATAAAAAAGAGTTTAAATTTGTGCAATTTTGTTTTTGAGATATATGTGAAAAAAACATTCATGCCTAAAGAGGATAATATTGCCAAAGATAAGCCTAAAATCATTATACCTATATTAAAATCAATTAGTTTAAACAATAAAAGAATAAAAGTTGATATTATTAAAGAAGATATTAAAAATATTGAAGATTGTTTTGATTTAAAAATTCCATTTGAAATTCCGATTAAACCAAATATAAGAGTTAATAAACCAATTCCGGAGATTATTTCAACAGGATTAATTGACCTGAAGTAATTATGCTTAATCTGGTCCGGGATGTTCTGGAAGATTGTATTGAAGCCTATTTGGGAAAGATCCTGCCTGAATAATAATAGAACCGCCAATAAAGAAAGGATAATAAAGAAGATAATAACTTCTTTTCTATTTTCATTTATTTTTATATTTACCAATTTTAATAACAAAGGGTAAAGAATAAATGCTAAGGTTAATATTAAAAATGATGGGTGTGAGAAGAATAATAAAACTGAGATTAAAATAAAATATTTTGAAATATTTTTCTCTTTTGCGATTATAGTTAAATAGACCAATAAGAATATTAATGGAAGAGCTAAAGAATATATTGAAACCGAGTTTAAGGTTTGCTTAACTGCTATAGGTGTAAACGAATATAATAAGGCGGATAATAAAGAAGCCCATTTGCTATTTGAGATTCTTAAAGATATTAAGAAGGCAATTACAGATGAAAGGGCGAACAATAGTGCTGGAATTATTTTGTAGTTGTTTGGAATGAATGATGTTGATGCCAAGATATAATGGAATAAAGGCGGATAAGATATCAGCCTTCCTGAATAGCTTAATTCATCATAATTCTGGGGGATAATATTGTTTTTTATTTTTTCTGACTGATAAATGTGGAAGTAAGATTCGGTTGATAATGATTCATATTGAAAAGAAAAGTATAGCCTAAATGAAAGGGTAATTACAAAAATTAATGTTAACAAGATAATTGTTTTGCTATTAAGCATTTTTTTCTTCCTTATTTTCTTTTACTTCGGAATTTGTTTCTTTATTGTTTTCTTCACCTAAAATTTTCTTTGCTTCTTTTTCCAAAGATTCTAATACTTTTCCTTCAATCTTCTGAAATTCCTGTTTTAAACTAGAGTCTGGAATGTCAAAGTAATCGAAAAATTTTTGAGTTAATTTCAATAATCTGGTCCTGCCGAATTTTTCTGAGATTATAAAATCCAATTCCTTTAATTTTGAGATATGGTCATAAGATTTATTGCCTCTAAGTTTTATTACTTCTGACTGCGTCATTGGTTGTTTGTAGGCAATTACTGCCAATGTTTCCTGTGTAGGACGATCTAATTCTGCATCTGATATTAATGTTGATGTTAAATAATTAAAAGAACGCTTTAAACCTAATTTCCATTTATCGCTTTCATTAAAAATTTCCAAGGCTGTTTGCTTTGAATCATATTCTTTTTTTAATTCTTCTAAAGCTGTTTTAATTTCCTGGACTGAAATGTTGTGGCAATATGGCAAGAACTCTTCTGGCAACATGAACCTTCCTGTAATAAATAAGATGGCCTCTACTTTCCTTACTAAATTTTCCTCTTGTTCTTGAACATTAATCTGTTGTTCCATTAGGTAAATAGAATAAGATGTAATTTTTAAAGGTTGTTATGTGATTATTCTATGTATTTGACAAACTGACCGTCTTTAATTGTTTTAAGAAAATAATCGTAGTATACATCTCCATTTTCATCAAAGCTTAATTTCCCAAAAACAGAGTTGTAGTCCTTTAAGTTTGTTAGATAACCTTGTATGCATCCATAATCCTTTTTACATTTAGCAAAGGCCATGGCTGTTAATTTAAAACCCTCGTAGGCTTCTGCTGCGTAAGCATCCGGATTAGTATTGTAGCTTGCTTTAAACTGTTTTACAAAGTTTAAATCGCTTGTAGCATCAAAGGGGTAAGTGTAGACTAAACCTTCTGCCACTTCTGCACCTAATCTAATCAAAATTGGGTCTTCTGCAGAACGCATACTTAAAAATTGCGCATTTAAATTTAATTCCTTTGCTTGCTTTAAAATATTACTGTAATG
>CAYIHC010000033.1:0-8878 GCA_964363105.1 Candidatus Woesearchaeota archaeon
AGCAGGAAAGCTGTCAAGAGGCTGATTTCTGATGTTGACTTGTTCATCAACCAATTTATTGCTATGGAAGAGGAGATTAGCCCTCGTGAAGTGGATGGATATAATCTGGACTATTTTTTCAGATGGTGCATAGACAAGTGGATGTTAAATACCGCATCAGGGCTTATTTCTGTTGTCTCTAGCATACAGCTATTTTATGAATATCTTAATGATAGCGAGCCCTTGGATAATATCGGTGAACTCAGGGAGATATGCGCAAAGAAAAACTTTTACGTTAAAAGGTTCAATAGCCACGAGCGGCTACTTCACAGGTAAATCACGATACAAAAGGCAGTGTCTAAGAAAACAGAAATAGGAATGATTCCTGAAGATTGGATGTTTGAAGAATTAGAGAAATACGCAAAAATTATTATATTTGCATATGTTATTATTTTAAGCATTATTAACAAATTAAATTGAATTTTTTTAATTCTTATTGTTAATTCTTTTTGAAAAACTAAAGGCTTAAAAACTGTTATTTCATTAGATGATTGTAGGAAGCAGGCTAACAATCTGAGCTTTGATTAAGAGTGGGTAAATACGCTCGAGATCTTAAAATAGCGCAGAGGAAAGTCCGCCCACCACAAAAAGGCAGCTTTCGAAACGACTGTTCTGGAAACAGAAGGCAACCAAACAGAAACGAGACGTGCTTTTGCAAGAAGATGTGACGAAAGTTGAATAAGCAAAAGTAACGGTGAAACGCTTGTGTCCCTGCTGGTGCAAGTCTTTAAAAGACGCTTAGTCGGATGTTGGCGAGATGTTCACTTTTTAAAAAGTGCATCTTAACAAAAGGTGGCTTACTCGCTTCCTACAACTTTTAAAAGCGAAATTTTTATGAATACATTATTATGATAATCATTATTATGATAATGTTAATTGACCGAAAAGAAGAAATGAATAAATTAAATGAGAAAGGATACCATAAATATTAAAATACTTATCTTACTTGGACCTATGTAATGTTGGATAAGAGTAAAGTTTAATGATGAAGTTTTTGAGAGTCGTAGAGAAAATATTCTGATTAATTATTTGGCTTTATATTATGGCCAAGAGAAGTTAGATGAGAAAACAAACTAATTTTTAACAACAATCTCTTTCTCTCTATTTTCAATCTCATCTAATTTCCCTAAAATTAAACTATCATATAACGCAATTAACTGCTTTACAACAAAATTATCCTTGTTAATCTTGTAAAGGGTAGCTCTTCCAATCTTCCTTGTTTTTATAACTATGCCTAATTTTAAGAGTTTAGGTAATAGTGTATTTAAAGTCCCCCAGCTTACATTAGCATTAAGCAAATCAGTTAATGTATAATCAAAAGCCCTGCCTTCTATTAAATACTGCAAAACTCTCATTCTTGGTGTATCCCCAACATAATCTAAGAATATTGATTCTTCCATATTCAGTATAATATTCAACTACTATTTAAATCTTTCGTTATTATACATCAATATACAATAAGTTCAAGAAATCTTTATTAATATATTGCATTAATTATTTTGATGGAAGAGGTTGATATTTTAAAAAAGCTCATTCTTCAGAAACTAATACGAAGTAATATTTGGGGCGGAAAACACACACCTCTTGACTTTATCCTCAAAGGAGTCCCAAATCAATATAGAAACACCTCTAGGGGAAAAAGAGCAATTAGTGAAGCTTTAAAAGTATTAATTAACGCTGGATTTGTAATGATTTTAATGAAAAGAACAGGGAAAGATTCTGATGAACATATCTCTTTAAATCCTAAAAAGATAAGCGAAATAAATCAATTTCTTCAAAATACGGTTCAATAAAATTTAAAAAGAAAAACACATAGATTAACATTTAACTAAGGTCTTATGGCAAATAAATTTAATGTTGTTGTAGGGCAAGGAGAAGACGGTTACTTAATCTCTGAAGTGGTTGAACTCCCAGGTTGCCACACTAAAGCTAAAACCTATGACAAATTAATGGAAGGAACAAAAGAGACTATTTCTTTGTATTTAAAAGTTAAAAAACAGGTCGAAGAAAAAATAATTAAAAAAATCAGACTAACAGAAAAAGATGCAGAAGATATAGGAGACAAACTAAAATCTAGGATAAGAAAAAGGTTTGAATAAAAATTAATCTTTTAGTTTAAAATCCCACATTTCAATGGTTTGTTCAACAAGTCTATCAAAAAAGCTTTTTTTATATGTAATTAATAATGAAATTATTCCAGCTTCTTTTACAGCAAGACTATAAGTTATTTTCCTTTTATCAATTTTTATTTGAATAATATTATCTTTTACAAGCTTTGATAAATACAAAGATACTGTTGAAGGAGATAATCTAAGAAAATCAATAATGTCTCTTTGAGAGCATTCTTTGTGGTTAATCATAAACAACAATATTGTTCTTATATTGTTTTGTCTTAATAGCATTAACAACTTTTTATTTTCTGTTGTTACTTCTCTTGTGAAATATCTTGTTTTATTTCCGTCTTTCTGTATTTCAATTAAGCTATATCTTGTAAGATAATTAAGGTGATATTGAAGAGTTCCTATTGGGATATTGCTTTCTCTTTTTAAACTATGGAAATTGCAACCTGAGAATTTTTTTACCAAGTCATATATCTTTTTTCTCAAATCCAAATCAAGTATTTCTTGTTCTTTTTGAGAAAATAATGCTGTTTGCATTTATAACCTCATTTTTTTACAACACCTATAAAGAATAATAACAATATAGCAAAATCAAGCAGGCTGGCTGTTGGATCAACCCACGATAATTCATTAAAAAATAGTTCATGAGATATTAAAAATCCCTTAATGGCAAATACAAGAAAAGCAGAACAAATATATTTTAATCTTTGATTATGGCTTCTTTTGTAGGCTATTAAAGTAATTAAAAATAAGATTGCTGCTATTATTCCGCTTACTAAATTAAATACCTTTTCAAGTTCCAAATTATATATTTTAATATCTTCACTATCTTCTGCAACAACATTAACTGAAAAAACAATCAAAAGAATCAATAAAATTATTTTGTATTTCATTATTACCGCCATTAAACATGATAATATTTAGGTTTATAAATCTTAATCATCACCCCATTCTATCTCTAGGACTTCTCCTGTTTTTGCATCAACTTCAACTTCTGCTGTTTCACCGTTTGAGTCTATCTTTATTCCGTAGATTAATTTTCCACCCTCTCTTTCAACTTCTAAGCTGATAAATCTTCCATTTATTAATTTTAATGCAATACCTATAATCTTTTCTTCTGTAAGCAGGTCTTCAGAAGCCTTTAGCTCTTTTAATTCTTCCTGCGAAATTTCTTCATCTTTTTCTTCTTGTGTTATCTGAAAGATATTGCCGTCCTTGCTTATCTTTAGTTCTGTTTCCAGAGTATCATCTTCTATTTCAACTTCATAAAAGCTGACGCCATTGACTGTTCTTTCTTCAACTTCTTTAATTACTCCATTTACAACATTAAGTGCAATTTCTTTTGCCTGTTCTTCATTAATCTCTTGTGGAGATTCTAATTTTTCATTATAAACTGTATTCTGTTGTCCTAGAATAAAAACCGAGTTAAAGCCAACAAGAACAATAAATATTATTCCTAATAATATTTTTTCAGAGATATTTGTCATTTTATCACCTTAAACTAAGATACTGAACTGGTTTATATAGTATATAGTTCAATTATAGAATTAGTTCTGTAGTTTAATGCATAATAATAAGCCTTTTAAATTGAAAAATTAAGCTTTTTTAGATGGACTTAAATAAGATAGAAACAGTTTACAGGAAGATATACAAGCCTTTAATGTTGATTCCTTTAATAGCTATTTTAATTGCCGTGGGAATCTTAGCTTATTCTTATGAGAAGACAGGAGATATAATTGACAGAGATGTAAGTTTAAAAGGTGGTTTAACCGCTACAATCAATACTCAGGTTTCTAGTTTGGATTTTGAAGATGTTTTAAATGAAAATTTTAAAGGAAAGGATTTTTTAGTTAGGAAATTAGCTGAGTTCGGGTCTGATAAGCAGATTGGTGTTATTATAGAGGCTGCTGACATAAAAGAAAATGAATTAAAAGAAACAATTGAAAAGAATTTAGATATAAAACTTGGAAAGGATAATTATTTTGTGGAAGAGGTTGGAAGTGCTTTAGGAAAAGAATTCTATAACCAGATGATTAAGGCTTTAATATTTTCATTTATCTTAATGATTATTGTTGTTGCTTTATTTTACAGGAAATTAGTTCCATGTATTGCGGTTATACAGGCTGCTTTTGCAGATATTACAATTACATTGGCAGTGTTAAACTTAATTGGCTACAAATTATCTCCTGCAGGAATAGGGGCTTTATTATTGTTGATTGGTTATTCTGTAGATTCTGATATGGTATTGGCAACTAATGTTTTAAAGAGACAAAGCGAAAAAGTATTCGACGGGTTTGTAAGGAGTTTTAAAACAGGAATAACAATGACAATGACAACATTAGCAGCTGTTTTAGTTGGATTATTCTTTTCTATTTCACCTATATTAAATGAAATTTTTCTGATAATGTTAATTGGATTAATTGTTGATTTAATTGACACTGCTTTAGTTAATGCTGGGTTAATGATGTGGTATACGGAGAAAAAACATGGGAATTAAAAAATATTTAACAATAAGAGTAATAATATTACTGGCGTTTTTATTGTTGTCTATATTAGCAATATCTCCAAATCCCTTTGCAAACGGCATTGTTGTTAAGAGCATTGAGAAAAACAGCGAAATATTTAATGAAGGAGTAAGGGCAAATGATCAGATATTAATGGTTAATGGAAAAGAAATAAATTCCATGGATGATTACAACAAAATACTTGATGGTGTTTTTAGTGATATAAAAGAAAGATCAATAACAATAAGAACAGACAAATCTGAAGTAACCTATAATTATACATTGAGTTTAGGTTTTAAGACTGAAAATTTAACAATAATAGAAGCAGAAGGATTTACTAATTTAACTAAAGATGAAATAATAAAAAAAGTAGGTAATGTGGAAGTGAATGATACTAAACTTCTTAATCAGATTTTAAAAACATTAACAAATGAAGTTAAGTTAGATATAAGAACTGACAAAAAACCTGTGATTTATCTTGCGACTGAAAAACCAAGATTAAAATTAGGCTATGCTAAGTCTACAAACATAAAAAAGGGCTTGGATTTTGAAGGTGGAACAAGAGTATTATTAAGACCTGTAAAAACTGAAGAATTGGTAACTGACAGGGAGATGGATGATCTAATTAAAGTCCTTAGTAATAGATTAGATGTTTATGGATTAGGCGACTTAAAAATGAGACCTGCAAAGTCTTTTTTATCTGATGATAAATTTGTTTTAATTGAAATTGGAGGTGTAACTAAAGATGAAGTTTCTGATTTAATAGGTAAACAAGGAAAGTTTGAGGCTAAGGTTGGAGATACTGTTGTTTTTGAGGGTGGAAAAAAAGATGTTGTTTTTGTTTGCAGAAATGATGGAAGCTGTTCTGGAATTACTCCTGCGCAATTTATGGATCAGAATACTTATTTGACAAGATTTCAGTTCCAGATAAAATTAAGTGCTGATGCTGCTAAGAAACAGGGATTAACAACAAAAAATTTAACTGTTAATAGTAGTGAAGGCGGGGAATACTTAAGCAAGAATCTTGATTTATATTTAGATGGTGAATTAATTGATTCATTAAAAATAGGAAAAGACTTAAGAGGAAATGAAAGGGCAACTGATATTTTAATTTCTGGACCTGGTTACGGAAGAACACAGGAAGAGTCAGGAAAAGAGGCCTTAAAATCAATGGAGAAGTTACAAACAATATTAATTACTGGTTCTTTACCATTTGATATAAAAATTGAAAAGCTTGATTCAATATCGCCTATTGCTGGAGAGGCTTTTTTGAAGAATGCAATGTTTATTGGGTTATTGGCATTTATTGCAGTGGGTATTGTGTTGTATTTAAGATACAGGAGAATTATGACTTCTTTGTTAATATTAATGACTATTTTTTGTGAGATAATTATTATATTAGGATTTGCAGCTATAATTGGATGGAGTTTAGATTTAGCTGCTATTGCCGGAATAATTGCTGCAATTGGAACTGGTGTGGATTCACAAATTGTAATTGTGGATGAAATTAAAAGAGGAGAAGCTAAGCAATTAAACTGGAAACAAAGAATTAAAAATGCTTTTTTCATAATATTTGCTGCTTATGCTACTGTTGTTGCTGCTATGATCCCTTTATTTAATGCTGGAGCTGGATTAGTAAGAGGATTTGCAATAACGACTATAATTGGTGTCTCTATTGGTGTGTTTATAACAAGACCTGCTTTTTCTAGCTTAATGGAAAAGATATTAGGAGATTAATTGCTAAACATCTTTTATTTCTAATAATATTTTATCAATCAACTCTTTTGTTGTCTGAACATCTTCTTCATTATAAGAATATGGGCCAAATATTCCTTTAAAGCTATCACTAAATTGAGGTTTATTTAATAAAAATGTTTGTTTCTTTATTGATTGCTTAAGTTTCTTTACATCTCCTTTTAATAAGTGTTGTTTTAGTCTTTCTTTGTGGCAAGGCATTAATGCTACAATATCCCTTATATCAGATAGTCTGCCACTGTGAAATTTCATGGCAATAAGCAACTCTCTTTCTGGAGTTAAAAATTCTGAATTATCTAATTTTCTTTTTGCAGAGTGTTTTTTGATATAGTCTAATCCCCATGTTGCACTAGTTGTTCTTGAAACCAGACCATTAATTAATAAATCTATATGGACTGGCAAGCCTATAGAACTTCCAGAGTTTTCAAAGCTTTTCCCAAATCTTTTGAAGTTTTCTCCATAAAGCAAGGCTATTGATTTTTCATAATGTAAACTATAACCTTCTTTTTCTAATGTCTCTTCAAACTTATTGAGATCCTCTTCTTTAATCACAAGGTCTAAATCTATTGAGAACCTTTTCTTATAAGTTGAAATAGCATAACCTCCAACTATCACAAAATCTAACTTTTTATCAATGAATAACCTCAATAGTTTCATAATTTCTTGTTCTCTTTCAAGTAAACCTGCTCTGGGATCTATTTTAGACATTTGTTTCAACCTCTGAATATTTTGCATGTAATCCTAATTTATATATTCTTTCTAATTGCTCCAAAACATTTTCTAATTGTAATTCTTCTCCCCATTTTACTAATTCTTTCAAGGGCATGACAGGCAAACTATCTTTTCTTTCTATATTGAACTTTTGCCCTTGGATAATCCAAACTAACGGTCTTTTGTTAGTTATTTCTCCCTCAGTATAAACAATACCTTCTTTTTTTAAAGATTCTTTTAAAGAATTCACATCATTTTTGCTCACTTCTAAAAAGTAGATTCTGTCGTAGAAATCCCCTGTTATGAAACCTCCTTTAGTCCAGATAGCCACAGCTGTTCCTTTTACGAATCTTATCTTTAATTTAGATGTTTTGGCTATGTTCCAAAAAGCATTATCCCTTTCTATAACAGAAACTGCATTATCTAACTCTTTGAATTTCTTATAAATTGTGTTTTTATTAACTTTAATTATATTTTTATTACCCTTCCTGATCAAATGGACAACCCCATATCTTTCTAATTCAAAAATGGCTTTGTAAACTGCTGAATAGGCAAATCCTACTTCAGTGGCTAAGCTATAGATGCTTTCTCCGTCTTTGGCATTTTTTACTATCTCCATGCTTATTTTATTTATTATTTCCATTATCTTTATAGAGATAATGAATTTAAATACTTTTCTATTTGCAGTTTTCTTGCGTTATAGCTGTTTCATTCGGTGACAAAATTCTTAATGAAAAAGATATTAGGAGATCAAACTTTTAATTCTTTAAGCCATAAGGTTAAATCTTGGGTTCTATTACAATCTTATTTCCAACTTTTGTTATAGCTATCTCTATTTTCTCATTTAATTTAAGTTGTTTTTCTATGTCGCTGGGAATCCTGAACATTAAACCTCCACCACTTTTTGATAAATGCCTGTATAATTTTAAAGGTTCTGGCCAGATTCCTAATCTTCTAGCAATTAAGACAGTTTTTTGAGTTTCTCCTTCATAAGGAAACTCTTCTTTACAGGCTGTGCATCTTTCTCCTTTTGTTATGAAAATGTAACCTTCTATCTCTAAGGTTATATCCTCTGCTTCAATTAGTTCTCCATTCTCACATATTTTGCATTTTTTCATCTTCCTTCAGCTCCTGTTATTATAAAAATTTCCTTGTATTCTTCGTCTTTTACAAATATTAACTTCCTGCTCTTGCCCTTTGTTCTTGTATAAGATTCAAATTTAATTTTTCCTACTTTTTTTACTGTGTGTGCTTTTTCTAGCAAATCCCTTAGGGATTCTATATCATAATCCCATTTTCTCATCCAAGTTAAGATAAAATGTTTGCTGGGTCTTATTTTGTAGCTTGTGGTTTCCATACAATTTCACTACATTTTATGATGTTTTTGTTATTTATAAATGTTCTGTAGTTTGAGATTTAATTCTTACTCTTTAGTGATTGAAAAATAGAAAGGTTTATAAATCCAGAATTTATTAAAATAAGTTATGGCATCAAAAGAAGATAAGAATCGTTGGATTAATAGGGAACTTACTCTTCCTGGAATAGATGAAAATAATAGTCCAAAAACGGGTAAAAAAGATTTATATGGTTCATCAGATAAGCCCAAAATAGGACCAAGAGCTGAAGATAAAAATTATCTTTTCTTGATAAAAGAATCTCTGGAAAAGTTTTACACTAACAAATTTAAAGAACCTCTTCCAGAAGCGAGAGGCTTAAGAAGAAAAACTGATTGGCACGATCCAATAGATT
>CAYIHC010000034.1:0-8867 GCA_964363105.1 Candidatus Woesearchaeota archaeon
AAGCAAACTGGAAGAAGCAGGAACTATATGCATCAAGAATAATTCAGATTCCTGTGAATGATGCTGGAAGCCCCGCTTTTTTGCGAAGCAAAAAAATTGTCCGAAGGACAATCCTTTAGGACGGGGAGGACGTCACAAGCAGATGATAGTTAGAGCAGAAACACTTCTCGAGATATTCAAAACTGAAAAGAGAAAAAGAGGAGATTTTACCTACAATACTATTCCCCAAGCAAATGTAGAACCAGCAGAAGAATCAATAAAAAATGCAAAAGAATTCATAAAGCATTGTAATGTCTATCTGATGAATACTTAACTGTATAGTTGGTCCAATTTTTAGGAATATTGGGTATAACCCTGTATACTACAATAAAAAATAGTATAGAAAATCTTTAAATAATGAAGAAATATGAAATCTACAATGACAAAAGAGGAATTTAATGTAGTAGGGAATGTTTAAGGGGTATGCCAAAATGAAAAAAAGTTATTCCACAAAAATGGATAGATTTATCCCTAATAGTGGATTAAATGTTATCTCTTATAATATAGATCCGTTATTAAACTCAACGAATAAAAATATTTATGCATGCTTAGTTAAAAAGAAAGATTTTAATAGTAATTTTAGTTTAAGAACTCCAAGAATAGAGGTATCTCATAAGGAGGAAATATGCTACCTCGCAAAACAAATGTTTGGAGATTTCAATAAAGGCTTTTTACAATTTATTAGGAATCTAGAAATCTATACAGGCATTAAATTTCTTTCGATTTATAAAGCAAAATATAGGTATCTACAGCTTTTTAATAATGGTATAGTAAACATCGTCTTTTTAAGAGTGATAAGTCTCACTTTGGGAAAAAGTCAGAAAGAAAATGAAGATATTTTTAATTCTTTAATCGTAGATAAAGGGAATGTAAAAGTGGAAGGTATAAACTTAAGAATAGATTGTTTTAGTAAAATGATTTCTTATCTTGCAGGGGTCATTGTTGGGGATGGACATCTTAGTAAGCGAGAGGGTGAATTAGTGATCGTAGATGGCCAGTCTAATAAAAAAAAGTTGCTGAAATCGGAAAAATATCTTAGATTTATTAGTAACCTGTTTAGAAGAGAGTTTGATGCTAAAGGGACTGTTATGCAGGAAAGTAAGACATGGTGGGAATATCACTTGAACAATAAATATTTATGTCGTTTTTTTAATTATTACCTCGACATTCCATTTGGTAAAAAAAGCAGTATTGTAAAGTTTCCAACGTTATTGATAGGGGACAATGAGAGATATTTCTGGAGGGGGGTAATGGACACGGACGGGTATGCACGTGAAAATAGAAAACAGGTTTCACTTAGAAGTAACTCTAATTTCTTAATAAATCAATTAAAAAATTTTTGTGAAAAGCATTCTGTGCCTGTTAGTGTTAAAACTGAAGGGAAAACATCTTCATTAAGAGTATTAACAAAAGGTTTACTTAACTATTCTAGAGTTATAGGATTTTCTCATCCTAGGAAGAAGGCTATACTAATCGGTCATTTAAAAGATGGACCTAAATTTGTGGTTTTTAAAAGAACTTTAAAATCCTTAAGTGGTTTTTCTAATCTGTTTAATATACTTAGACCCTACAAAACAGTCACATATATTAAACTTGATGAACATAACCAAAAGGCAAAAAAAATTGAAATAAGGAATGTTTTAAGTGAGATCAGGAGTAAATTTAGAGTGAATATCACTCGAGTAAAACGAAACAGGTATAATGATCAATTTGTTATTTGCTCAAAGAAATTTGCACATTTTGTTAAACAAAATGCAGTTTACGAACTACCTTGGCAACCTTTAAATAATCTAGAAGTAAAACAGTTAATGGAAGGATGGAAGTTATGAATCTGAAACTAGACCCTTGGAAATCTTTTGAAATCAAAGATTATAATAAGATTATCTCTGAATTTGGAATTGAAAAGATTGATGATATAATTAATGTCTTACCCGAAAAAAATTACTATTTTACTAGGAAGATAGTATTTGGTCATAAATCCTTTCAGACTATTTTAGAAGCAATCAAATCTAAAAAGCCATTTGCGATGTTAACAGGTTTAATGCCCTCTGGAAGATTTCATTTAGGACACAAAATTATAGTTGATCTTATGATTTATCTCCAGGAGATCGGAGCCGAATGTTATGTAGTGGTGGCTGATGTTGAATCTTTTTTAACAAGGAATATACCTTTAAAAGAGGCCAAGAAGATAGCAATTGAGGAATATCTACTGAATTACATTGCTCTTGGTTTAAAAGCAAAAAAGACAAAAATTTATTTCCAAACAGAAGGTCCAAAATCGTATATGAATCTAAGTAAGTTTGTTGCAAAAGAAACTACTTTCAACGAATTAAAGAATATTTACGGGGAGTTGACAACTGGAAAAATTATTTCTGCTTTTACACAAATGGCAGACATATTATATCCCCAATTAGAAGAGAATGGTGGACCAAAACCAGTTGTCGTGCCTGTTGGAGTTGATCAACTTCCGCATATAAATTTGTCTAGAGATTTAGCAAACAGGATGAAGACAGAATATGGATTCATTTTGCCGTCGGCTTTATTAGTAAGGTTGATGCCTGGTTTGAAAGGTGGGAAAATGTCATCTTCTGATCCTGATAGTGCTATATTTCTAACAGATGATGCTGAAACTGTTGAAAGAAAAATAAAAAAATATGCTTTTTCCGGTGGTCAGGACACAATTGAGAAGCATCGTAAACTTGGTGGGAATCCTGATATTGATAGTTCTTATCAAATTTTAAATTATTTTGAACCTGATGATAAAAAGTTAAGTGAGATATATAATGATTATAAATCAGGTAAAATGTTAACAAGTGAGTTAAAAGAAATAACAATAGAAAAGATTAATAGATTCTTGAAAGAGCACCAAAAGAAGAGAGAATTAGCCAGGAAACAGGTTGATAAGTTTATTTTTAAGATTTAGAAATGCTTTAAAGGTTATCTAAATAATGATTTTTATGAATAATTTTGTAAATGAGTTGGTTGAAGATGTAAATGAGAAAAGCGTTAGTAATTCTAAGGATATTATTCAATTACAAAATAGTCTAAGTAAAAGCATTAAACCTAATAAATTCCCTAAATTAGCAGAAGTTTTGTTAAGATTAGATACTAAAATTAAAGTAAAACCAATAAGAACTTTATCTGGGGTTGCTCCGGTGGCTATAATGACAAAACCCTATAAATGCCCGCATGGAACTTGTCTTTTTTGTCCTGGTGGGATAAATAGCTTTTTTGGAGATACTCCTCAATCTTATACCGGGAATGAACCTGCGTCTATAAGAGCTGTGAGGAATAATTTTGATTCTTATCTACAAACCTTTAACAGACTAGAGCATTATGCTGCTATAAACCATAATTTCCAAAAAGTAGAATTAATAATAATGGGGGGGACTTTTTGTTCAATGGATAAAAATTATCAGGAAGAATTTATAACTTACTCTTTAAAGGCTTTAAATGATTTTTCTAGTATGTTTTTTGTTGGTGGACAATTTAACAAGGGAAAGTTCAATGAATTTTTTGAATTGTCTTTGTCTTTTTTTAGCAAGGAAAGAACAGACAAAATAAATGAAAAATTATTAAAATTAAAATCTGAAAGTAATTTGTTGAAAGAACAGGAAAGAAATGAAACTTCAAATATAAGATGTGTTGCTTTATGTGTTGAAACTAAGCCTGACTGGGGTTTTAAAGAGCATGGGAACGAAATGTTAAGATTAGGAGTTACTAGGGTTGAGGTTGGTGTTCAAAGTGTTTACGATAGTATTTTGAAATTTTTTAATCGAGGTCATACTGACAAAGATACAAGAAAAAGTCTACAAGAATTAAAAGATTTGGGTTTTAAAGTAAGTATACATTTAATGCCTGGATTAATCAATGATAAGGAAAAAGATTTAGATGGAATGAAGAAAATATTTTTAGATTCAGATTATAAACCTGATATGCTGAAGATTTATCCCTGCAGAGTATTTCCTGGAACTGGTTTGGAAGGTTTGTATAAATTAGGAAAATTTAAACCCATTAATGATGAAGAAGCGGCTGATTTAATTTCTGAATTTAAGAGGATAATACCAAAATATTGCAGAGTGCAGAGAATTAACAGAGATATACCAAGCACTGTAGATGTTAAAGGGATTGAACACGCAAATTTAAGAGAGATAATTAAAGAAAAAATGAGATTGAATGGATATAAATGCAACTGCATTCGCTGTAGAGAACCAATGGGAAAAATACTTGATTTTAGTAAATTAAAGTTTAAAATTTTAAGATATAATGCTTCTAAAGGAAAAGAGTTTTTTATTTCTGCGAATATTGATGATACTATAGTTGGATTCTGCAGGTTAAGATTTCCTTTTGAATATTTAAGAAAAGAGATTAATGAAAAAACAGGTTTAATAAGAGAGCTGCATGTTTATTCTTCTGCTATAGGTTTAGGGGAAAGAGTCGAAGGGAATTTACAGCACAAAGGTATTGGAATTAGATTAATGAAAATTGCTGAGAAAATTGCTTTGAAGAATGATAAGAATAAATTATTAGTTATTTCTGGGATTGGAGTTAAGAGATATTATAGTGAGAAATTGGGTTATAAGAAAGAAGGGCCTTATATGTGTAAAATGCTTGACGAAATATGAACAGCAAATATCATTAGAGGCTATTAAAGTATTAAAATAAGGAAAGGTTTTTAAATCTTGTATTGTGTTTGTTTATTAAAATGATAGAATTAGGCGGAAATATTAAACTTGATGGCTTTGATCAGATAGAGTCTGGGAAATTAGTAGTTGCTAAGAAGATGATAGGCAGTTTTGCAAGAAAAATAGGTGATAAAAAGCAATATAAAGACCTTACTGTCAATTTAAGCATCGATAACAATATGTTTAAGATAAGTGTTGTTTGTAATAATGAAGATAGTTGTTTAGAAGGGGAGAAGACTGAAAATAACCTGTTTTTTGCTATAAACGGGGCTTTTAGTGTTATAATGGAAAAATCATGACACAAAAGATTTATAAAGTTTAAAGAGCTAATTCTTGGAGGTTAAAATGGGAATAAGAAAATACGGATCAAGAAGAAAAAGTAGAAGTAAATTAAGGAAAAATATTAGGACAAGAGGAAAGATTAGTATTACCAGATATTTACATGAATTTAAAATAGGGGATAGAGTATTGTTAGATGCTGAGCCAGCAATTCAGAAGGGAATGTATCACCCGAGATATCATAGTTTAGCTGGGCTTGTTGTCGGGAAAAGGGGAAAAGGCTATCAAATAAGAATTAATGATAATGGAAGAGACAAGGAAATATTTGTAATCGCAGTGCATTTGAGGGGATTAAAATGACTTATATAAAACTAATAAACGAGCAAACATTGAACATGGTAGAATTAAAGGGGAAATTAGACAGTATTGAAAAGAGAGATGGTAAGTTAAGTTCAAGAGGAGAGAAAGCTAAGGAATATTTTGGTTATTCAATAGATATTGATGTTAAAAAAGCAAATGAGTTGAAAGATAAATTAAGTAAACTAGAGATTCCAAGATTAAGAGAGAGGCATTTTAACAAGATATTAGATATTATGCCTAAAAATGAGGATATGATCAAAGCAATATTTGTTGGGGAAAATATAACAATAAGATCTGAAGATATAACAAAAATATTAGAGACTGTGAAGGAATATGTCAAATAAACATGATAACCCAGAGAAGCAAAGAGGAAATTGCAATAGTATTAGACTTTCTACCTAATGGATATCCATTTGACACAAGACCAATGCATCAAAAAACTCCAATTGCACAAGCATTGGGAAAAAATCGTTTTGTTCTTCTTGAATTAGTTCCTAAGAAGGGTGTGACTTTAAATATTGGACAGGAAGTATATATAGGTGATGGAAAGAGGGAAGAGATACATCATGTTATGGGTAAGATTGACTGCAGTAAATTAACTAATACAGCTAAGAATGAATTAGATTATATGTTAAAGGATATAATAGAGAAGAATGAATCTAGATTTGTAGCTTTCTTTAATAAGTCGCAACCTATAAATAAAAGAACACATCAATTAGAGTTATTGCCTGGAATTGGGAAGAAACACATGATGATGATATTAGAGGCGAGAGATGAGAAGGAATTTGAAAACTTTAAAGATATAAAAGAGAGAGTTAAATTATTGCCTGATCCTGAAAAGACAATAATAAGAAGAATCTTATCTGAGATTAATGATGAGGATAGATATAGAATATTTACTGAAGAAGGACCTTACTAAGTTTTAACTTTACCTTCTGTTCTTCTTGCTGAAACCAATAATTAAACCATTATAAAGTTTGTATCTCCCTTCCTCTATTTCTTTGAGTCTTTTTTCAAATTCGCCTAATGTATGATAGTCAAACCTATTAGGATCATTTTCTATTCCTGCTAGATATTCTGGTAAACATTTATGATCTCTGTGTGTTGTTCTTAATCCTCGTTCTATTCTATAAAATATAACAGATCCTATGTTTTGCTGTAGGATCTCTATACAATATCGAATGTTATCTAAATGGCCAAATTCTGAAAATCTTGGCTTAGGTAAAACCAAAACTGTTTCTTCTAATTTAACTATTGCCATATCTTTTTAAATGTTTACTCCTTTATAATATTTACGCATCAATATAAGATGAGACGGCCAATCTTAATACGTATCTTTTTTCTAGACTGAATGGTAGGTTCATTTGTTTTAGTAGCTTATTTAATTCTTTTGCTCTTCTTCTAACGAGGGTGCTTAGTGTTATTGGTTGGTTTCCAATTGTTTCAGGCATGTTAAATAATGTTACTGTGAGGAAATCACTAAAATTTTCCGGTTTTTTGTTTCCTGGTGTAGAAAAAAATAACATTGGTATGTCCCAGGCATTAACAACCGCATATTTATTTTCTAATTTTTTTCTTAATCCCCTTTGGTCTAAAGAGAATCTACTTGTATATTTTTTAAAAGTATTCACTAATCTCCGTAGATCATTCTCTTCTTGAACATTGATTAATAAATCATATTGAAATGATTCTCTCACTACTATTTCAAGTTTTTTAGCTTCATCACGAGTTAACTCTTCTCCATCCAAAGCGAAATAACGCATATTCTGTGGATCAGTCCATGATTGTGTAGTTAAGTAATCTGCATTCCTCTCGACGATATCGCTTTTATCTACTATCCGGTTTTGAGTAAGTATCTTATAGCCTGTAGGAAACTCGTTTTTGATGACTGCACTGAGCTCTTGGAAATGCTTATCTGTAGGTTTCAAGTCGGCATGCAGATAACTTAATACATTCCCTGTGTTGGGAGGTTGAGATTCCTTTTCATAGAGATTATATCCTGTAATTAAGCCTTCTTTAATAAAATGGAAATAAATACGCCTTATTCTTTTTAATTCAGCTTCATTTGACTTCAGGGTATGCTTAAAGCTTGATTTTTCCATAGGGTTTTTACTTTTATGTTATATATAAATGTTTGTGTTTTTACTACTTGTAAGTAGCTTTTAATAATCTCAAGAACCTTTTTAAATGAGTTTAATACTGTTTAAGAAAGTTATTAATCACCAAATTAAACTGTCTGAAATTTAATTCTATTCAATTTTATTTACTGTAACCATATCTTTATAATGCTCCAAGGCCTTGCTGTATTCATCCTGAAATTCTTTACAGAAATCAGATATTTCTTCGTTGAATCTTCCAAGCTCAAGAAGACGATCATCAATAAATCCTTCACCATTAGAAAAAACGTCTCTTGATACTTTGATATCTGGCTGCACAGAAGAAAATATTGTAAATTTACCTTTAAATCTGCTTACAAGACTGTTTGTATGGCTCTCGCCGTATATTACAGCAATTCCTTTGGAATATCTTAATGCACTATCTAAAGCAGGCTCTAACAATCTTTCTCTTTTGCCAAAGATTATTTCTTTTTCCTTCTTTTTGTTAGGTATCTTATAGCCTTCTTCTGCAAGATTATCAAGATACTTTTTTACTTCACGGAATTTTTTATCAAATCTTTCTCTAAAAACTTTTGCAGTATGTTTTCTTTCAAACTTAACAAAATCCTTTCTATTCTTAATAGATGCACTACATTTTAATGTCAACAAGGAAAGGTTTAAGTCAGCCATTGTCATTTCAGTAGATAAATCAGAATAACTTAGGCATATGGTATTTGCTAACCCTGAATATAACGCCTTAAAGCTTTCCTCATAAATTTCCTCATTTTGTGTTCCAAAAACCTTAATATTATTATTTTTTAATAAGTCTGAGATAAATCTAGAAAACTCATCACTTATCGGTATGTCTGAATTTTTATAAGGTGCATTGTTTGGCTGTATTTCTAAACCTTCATGTAGGAAAGCACCAATTCTTTTAGCTTTGACTAATTCTTCAAGTAATCTATAATCCCTTTCGCAATCTTCCTTAACATGAGTGTTCTGTATTAGATACAAGGCATTTCTTGTTAGGCTTACAGCTTCAACCATCCAAACTGTATTGTGGATTCTAATAAATTTTCCTTTAAATAAGTTACGAGTTGATTGTTGGCTTTTTCTATTACAACCTGCTAAGACCCCTAAAGTAATCGCAGCTGACTTCAAAAAATTTCTTTTTGTAATCTCCATATATCTTGAAAAGTTTTACCATTTAAAAGTCTTTCTATATTTTACTATTTGGCAGTGGTTATTTAGTGACTTCAAGAACCTTTTTAAATGAGTTTAATTTTATATTGGTTATCGGATGTTTAAAAAGTTTATATCCTTGATATGACTGTCGAGTGTAAATAAACTATTTTATTCCCTGCAAAAGAAAACTAAAAGCTTTAGCTTGTAGATGAATTTTGCTTTA
>CAYIHC010000035.1:0-8827 GCA_964363105.1 Candidatus Woesearchaeota archaeon
TACAAGTGCCATCACCACAACTTAGTATAGGGCAATCATTAGGGCAATTTGCATCCTCTCCTCTTTCAGGTTCACATGCTCCATCATTATCGCAAAACCTATTATCACAATCACCTGGACAATTTACTGTAGTTTCTCCTTGTCCTGCTTCACAAACTTTATCATTATCACAAACCGGAGCTACTAAACAATCATTAGGGCAATTAGCCTTAGTCTCACCAGGCTCACAAACTTTATCATTATCACAAACAATTACTGGTGGCTTTTTACACACACCATTGTCGCACCCATTTACACACCCCTTTAACGCAAGGTCATCATAAGCATTATTCTTACAATAATATTGCCTAACATACATTTTATTATTCTGCTTTACACAAACATCATCCTTCCTAAATTGATTTCCCTTAGCATCAATGCCTGTAGCTTTTCCAAACGTAAAAATATCATTCTTAGGATCAGTGTCCGAGCAAGAAGGCTTTATATCAACAAGCACGTTTATTCTAAAGTTATCCCAATCAATTGGTATTTGACCGTTAATCCCTGAGGTCTTCTTTGTGTCTAATATAGCTCTTAAATAGGCTGTATTTTTAGGCGATTTTACTTTCTTAATATTATCCTTAAAATTACCAACAGCAATCTTCAAGACACTCTCACTTAGAACCTTAAAGCCTTTATCCAGAAACTCAATGTCCATAAAGTTATTTGGATTCAAATTCTTTGTTTTAATAGAAACCTCATAATCTGCATTTGCTTTGGCATTAACCAATATTGCTGCACTAACATCTAATGTAGGAATCATACGCAAGGCATAATTATCAGTTCCAATCTTAAAAAGGGAAACATAATTATTAGATACATACCAGTTATCTTTTTTTGTGATTCCAGAAGGATTAGCTGTCTTTATTAATTTCACATCATTGAAATTAGTAGCATAAACCTTTGATTCCTTAATAACAAAACCAAGAAAATTACTTTGAGAAAGATAAAACAACATAGATACTAAAATCACACCTATGATTAAATATTTAATAGTATTATCACTTCTTTTTTTCATATTAATAACACCTTACAAACAACAATGTTAACATTCATTTATATTCATTTCTGTTTTATTTAACGCTTTGTGAGTAGTAACATAATAGAAAGTTTTATAAGCTGTATGCAAACAATTCTATTATGAAGAACAAAACAAAGAAAAAAATTAAAAAAACATTGAGTCTAGCTAGTTTAGTATGTTTAAGTTCCCTGCTTTTAGGCCTTAAGGATCATACTCCTAATACTAATAGTCACAATCAAGTTTTGTCAAGATCGAATAGAAGCACAACACTAGTAACCCAAGTTTCAAAGAAAGAAGATTTAGTTGGGATTCTTAGAAAATATGCCCCTGTAGAAATACCTAGGCCGATAGATCCAAAAAAACCATTTTTCATATATACCGGACAAGTGCACAGCGAGTTTAACCTTAGATATGGTCCAGATGGTATTGCCTCACAACTATTAATATATCATCTACTTACTGAATTAAACAAAAAAAGCCTAATTAAAGAATTATTCGCAGAAGGTTTTGCCGGAAGAATAAATCGGCAATTAAGCAAAGGTAAATATACAGACTTTGAGCTAATGGATTTAATGAAATCAGATCCAGAAATTCTCGGTGTAGATTTCTTCATAGCTTCAAGCAATTTCTCAGAAGCATATGGAATCTCAACAGAAGAGACTCGCCAAAGAGTTCTAGAAACACCACCAAGCAAAGTAGGTCAGATAGCAAGCATCTTATCAGAGGGCAGAAAAAACAAGAGACTTACTTTAACAAAAGAGCAGATTAGAGAAGATATCCAGGCTTATCAAGAATACCTTGCTGTTATAAACACCTTTTCAGAAGAAAGCATATTTAACGTTCTAAACCTTTCAAAAAAGAAAGGCAATGTCTTCGTGGTAGTTGGCTACGACCATATAGGTGATGTAAAAGAAATGGACAAAAGAGGTAGATTAGAAGATCTATACAAGCAGTTTAATCTAGTTTACGTCCCTACTAGCAAGCCTAGAACAAAACCAGTTAAAGATTCAATTAGAGAAGGAAACCTTAAACTCTTACTAGAGCTAAAAGATTACATAGATAAAAGCGGTCTCGACAAAGTCACCGCAGAAATAAAATAAATAGAAGACTAAGCCAGTATAGGTTCATCTTCTAAAAATCCTTCTCTCTTAACATCATCTACCACACAATAAACCTCTTTCTTCTTAATTGGAAATAAATTTTCAAAATCTTCCATGAAATCCTCCTGTTCCTTCAGATTTCTAAAAATAGCCTCATATTGAAAATCAAATCCATTGTTTATCCTGTAAACATTGTTCACATTAGGATGCCTTAATAAATAGTTCAACATATCCTCTCTCTTCTCAAACATAGTCTTAACAACCACAGTTACTCTCGAATTAAACCCTATAGCTCCAAAATCAATTATAGTTGTAAACTTCTTAAATAAATTCCCGCTTTTGTTTTTCAACTTTTCATACAAGGTTGAAATTGGTATCTTTGTATTTCTTGCTATACTAGTTAAGCTAGTCCTAGAATTTCTCCTCAAATGCACCATCAATAACATATCAGATTTTTTCATTTTGCCCTCCGAAATTCCAAAGTTTTTGTTAAATTTTCAATTTTATTGGAATTATTACATAAAAAGCAGAAAAAATATATTAATTCGCTCACTATATTATTATAATCCATTATAACATTATAATTTTTCAGAAAAGTTTATATAACCTATAATATTAAGGATTTAAAGATGGTAAAAAGAAAAGTAGCAAGAATAGGTCCAAGCACTCTAATGATTTCTTTGCCTAGTAAATGGTGCAAACACTTCAATATCCAGAAAGGTGCAGAATTAGAAGTAGAAGAACAAGGCTCTGAAATAAGAGTAAGAACAAATGAAAATAAAGCATTAATGGAAACAACAATAAACATTGAAGGTTTATCAGAAAGATCTATCAAGTATCTTTTAGGAGCAGCAAACAAGGTTGGATATGACATTATAAATATTATACATGAAAGCAATCAGATAAACGCAATAAATAAACTTTTCAAAGATTTTTATATTGGTTTCATAATAGATGGACAAACAGGAGAAAAAACAACATTCAAGAAGATTTCTGCTGAATCAGAAAGTGAATTCGACAATATATTAAGGAGAGTTTTTCTGGTTACCTTAACATTAGCAGATACCTTCACAACCCTATCAAAAAACAAGGAATTCCATAAGCTAAAGGATTCATTAATGTTAGAAGTTACTAATAATCAACTAACAGATCACTGTCATCGTTTATTGATAAGATTTGGTTATAAGGATTATATAAAAACAAGTTTTCTTTATACAATTGCCTGGAATCTAGAAAAGATAGCTGATGAATACAAAGACTTAATCAATTATATAGTTAGTATTAACAATTTAAAATTAAATGAGGATTTAATAAGAATAGCTGAAGATATTAACAATAAATTCAAATTATATTATGAATTATTTTATAAATTTAAAATTGATGATATGGATAGAATCACCTCAGAATTAAAGCAGCTAAAAGAGTATATAATCCAAATTGAAACGAAATTAACTAAAGAAGAAACACCTGTATACGCACACTTATTAACAATCGCAAAAAGAATAGGTGATTTTTCATCTTCAATAGTGGCTGTTAATTTACACTAAACCTTTCCTTTAATTCTTTAGTATACTCTAAAGCCTTTCTTGAAGCAATTGTTGGATTTGACCTGTCAATAATACTTAAACCTTGTTCTAAATTATTAATAGTTAATGGCAATTCTCACGTATTAACTTTTACAGTTGTAGAAAAACATCTAGGTATAACCTGAACTGCTCTAAGACATAAATATGTTGAAAAGTTTGCACCTCCTAAAGAAACCCTATCACTCTTCCTAAAACCTTCTATATACTCCTCTTTTACTTCTTCTTTTTGATCATAAGTTGTATCTGTCAAACACAATAATCTAGATAATTCAAGATAAGGATGACATTTACCCTTGGGGGCTATATCGCATCTAAATACCCTATTATCTACTCGCCCCCAGTTTTTTGGAGAAGGGTCTGTATTAGTAACAAATATGCCGTTTTTTTCATTTGAAACCAAACTTAAAACAAATTCAACTAGATCGGTTCTAAATCTACTATCGTTAAATCTCGTAACAAAAGCTTCTGCTCTTGTATTTGTAATTCCAATCTCATCGCTTTCTTCTAAATCAAAATTCAAAGAATAGATAAGGTGCATATATTCAGACAATTTTTTTAATAAAGATATATCCCGAATATTAATAGGTTTGTGCCTTTGATATCTCGTAGCCAATATCCATCTGTTCTCATCATTAAAAACAGTTAATGGATCAGGAGCAATAAATTCATGATGATTTCTTACTGCATCAGATAGTCTTCCGGTTAAATCTCTTTCCAAGTTTAATTCTTCTCTACTGCCAAATTTCAGAACATAATCTACTAATCTCCCTTTTATATGTTTAACAACATGTGTTGAATCTAAACCCTCAGTCTCATATGGTTGTTTTGCTATCATTTCAATTACTCTCCTCCACTGCTCATCAGCCCCTTTTAATCTATTTTTTGTTAAGAATTCAGCATACAAACAATTCTCCATTAAACTATCATCCAAAGACAAGCATTCTTTCCACAATTTTCCAGCCTCTTTCACATCTCCGCCGCTTGAATGCAAAAGCGCCAGTCTTCTCTTGCTCCCAACATCATCCCCACTACTAAGATTTGCTGTTCTAAACATATGAAAGACCTTACCAAAAAAACCCATATCATTACCTGAAACCTTATCAACCTCTCTTAACTGATTAAATCCACCTTCCAAATCTCCATTCTCAACTAATAATTCTCCTAAATTCAAATGTTTCAATCTTTTTTCTAAAATTGAACATGGCCTTTCAACAATTCGTTTATAAAATTCAATAGCCTCTTTTAGTTTACCTTCACTTTTATTCTTAAAATAATTCACATAATCACTTAAACTTTCAATTTTTCTTAAACCATAGCCTAAAAAAGTTGCAGATAAAGAACTTAAAACAGAATACAATAAAAATGAGTGAGCGTTTTCACTTAAAGGCTTCTCGCTAAAACTAATACCACTTTGAGTTAAATCATGATTCAGACCTAAACAACCACCAATTAAACCAAGAGTTATTGGATAATGAACAAACGGTTTAGAAATTAAACTTCTTAATGAAAATTTTCTGTTGGATTTAAATTCCTGATTTGCGAAAGATATTAATGTATGTTTAATTAAAAAAGAAGAAAGAGCAGTTAAAACAATTAAGTTAGTTGGATTATAAAAGTTCATAGAATCAATCTCATTTGGTCTTATTTTACCCAGCATTTCATTAAATTGTTCTATTTGTAATTTTTGAAATACGCCAGCAGAAATTAAACCACCAATTAAAGAAATTTTATTTAATCTCCCAAGAACATATTCTAATCTTCCTCCTTTAAACAAATCTCCTTCATCCAAAGATTTTAAAGTTAAATGTGACAAATAAGCAATTGAAAACAAAGGTAAATTAGGTTCTTTTATTAGGAAATTATTTAACAAACCTAATGAAAACCATACTCCAGCACTTATAGGTATAGAATAAGTTGATAATTTCTCAAGTATACTTTCGTCATCTCTTTTTCTGATTATCGCCAAATTGTTCAACCAGCCAGGAGAAAACCATGCACTAGCACCACTAGTTAAAGAAGGAGCAGATATATTTTCAGGTAGATTTTCATTTCTCCTTGATTTCTTCAAAAATTTATAAGAATAATAACAAGCCAAATCAACTAAACCCAAAGTCATTCCAACTTGATGAGAACCAATTAATCCACCTATACTATATGAACCTAAAGCCCTGTTTCCCGAACTATAAAAAGATTTAAATTCCGTATAAGCACCAGTTAAAAAATCATTTAAATTAAATTTTTCTTTCTTGCCAAATTTCAATAAACTATCCAATTTAGCATCTTTTCTTTTTTCTCTAGTAAACCTTTTTGAAAGTGTCTTTAAACCTATATAACTAATCAAAAAAGCAGCTATAGATAATGGAAAATCTCTGCCATTAAAATCAAATCCCGTTTCATAATTAAATTGAGACATAACACCCCCAGCAAAAACAACACCAGCACTATGCAAAGGATTTTTTAAAACAATATTTTTAACTCTTTTCAACAATTTATTTATAACTCCAAACTTCATTCTCTCCAACATTTTTTCAGCATCTTCTCTTACATCTTCGCTTAAAGAATTATTTTGAACTATTCTCTCAAGATTTTCCCTTGCACCTATATAATCTCCAAGTTCATATTGAGTTTTTCCAAGCCCATACTTTACAGTTAGATAACTCTTATCAGAAGCATTTTCAAAAGCTCTTAGAAAATTATCATAAGCCCGAAAATATTCACCTAAAGAAAAGTGCATAATACCTAAATTCCAGTTTCTTAAAAATAAATCACTTACCTCTTTATAAGATTCTTCTGCACCGCTAAACTTCCCTTCTGAAAATAACTTATCTCCTGATGCTATTAAATGTTCTTCAAGCATTCTTCACTCCTCATTTCTTTTTCCGAAGTTTCCCTTTGCAGGGGAACCGAAGTTATTCGAGTTTTCTTTCATAAAGAAAAGCTCTACCATTCCACATCTATCTGATCCAGTCTTTCATAAGGATAAATATCTAATTTTTTAGTTACTTTGTTGAACTCCAAAATGCCCTGCCAGGCAATCATCGCAGCCTGATCTCCCGCATATTGTAGCGGCACTGAAAAAAATCTTGCATCTCTTTCCTTGCACATTATATTTAGCATTTCAACTAATCTTTTATTTGCAGCTACACCACCAATTAATAACAATTCATTCTTTCTTGTATGCGCTAACGCTCTTTCAGAAACCTCAGTTAACATAGAAAATAAAGTTTCCTGCATTGAAAAACATAAATCTTCTTTTGATGCTTTTTTATTATTAAAATCAGTTACAGCCTTCGTTACAATCCCAGAAAAAGCTAAATCCATTCCTTTTACAGTATAAGGCAATTTATAATATTTCCCAGTTTTTGCTAAATTTTCTATTACAGGCCCAGCAGGAAAACCTAAACCTACACCTCTTCCAAATTTATCTAATGCATTTCCTAATCCAGTATCTAAAGTTTCTCCTAAAATCCTATATCTTTTATTTTCTAAAACAATTATTTGTGTATTTGCACCTGAAACATAGACATAAACAGGATCTTTTGCATTTGTAAATAATAAACCAGAAGTTAAATGACTTACAGCATGATTTACAGGAATTAATGGAACTTTTAAATCTTCAGCTAATCTTTTTGCTGCTTTAAAACCAACATTTAAGCATGGTGATAAACCAGGCCCTCTTGAATAAGCAACTAAATCTATCTTCTTTTCTTTTGAATCTTCAATTGCTCTCCTTATTATCTCATCCTTTACATTTTCATGGTGCTTAGCAGCCTCAATAGGTATTATTCCGCCCTCTACAGTTTTATACATATCTCGGATATCACTTAATACTGTTCCTTTTGAAGATACTATTGCTGCACCGAATGTATGGGCTGTGCTTTCGATTCCTAAACAAATCATAGGAGTTTAATGTAAAGAGAAAGTTTTTAAGGTTTGTTACCTTAAAAAATAAAAACAGAAATCTTTAAATACTATAGATACCTATAGCTAACCATGGAAAGAATAACAACTATACAGCTCGAACAACCAACAAAAGATAAATTAGACCGATTGAAGGTTCACGAAAGAGAGAGTTATAATGAGGTTATAAAAAGAGTCATAAAAGACTGTCGTGGTAAGAAAATAGATGAAGAAAGCCTAAGAGAAACTATTGAAATTATCTCAGACCCAGAAACTCTGAAGGATATAGCAGAAGCATTAGAAGATTACCAAAGAGGGAAATTCATTGAACTAAAATGAACTATAAAATCTTACTATCCCCTAAAGCTCAAGACTTTCTTAAAAAGCTTGATAAATCAACAAAGGATCGGGTAGAAAATAAACTCAAGGATTTATCAGAAAACCCAGAACTTGGAAAACCATTGGTCGGTAAATTATCAGGACTATGGAGCCTAAGAATAGGGGATTACCGAGCAGTTTACCAGATAAAAAATGAGGAACTACTGGTCTTAGTATTAAAAATTGGTCATAGAAAGAATGTTTATGAAATATTTTAGATTAATATTTCAAATAATTTCTTCCAACTTTTCCAGAATTCTTTCAAAACACTATTTAAACCCACAGAAAGTCTGACAAATTAGTTGCAAGTAATTACAATTTAATTAGTAGTATTTACAATTTTTTATAATCACATCTTATTAAACACTTCATACAATCTAATTTAATGAATCAAGAATTAAAACCAGAAAACTACAAAGGCTTAATTAATGATATAGGTAAAATCCTAGAAGAAGGCAGAACTAAAGCATTTAGAGCTGTAAATGATATTCTTGTCAGGACTTACTGGGAAATCGGCAGAAGAATAGTTGTTTTTGAACAACAAGGTAAAGAAAAAGCCGAATATGGCAGTTATCTATTAGAAAAGATATCGAAAGACCTAAAATTGAAATATGGAAAGGGCTTTAGCAGAAGTAATATCATCTCAATGCGTCTACTATACAAGAGATATCCAATTGGTCAGACACTGTCTGACCAATTAAGCTGGAGCCACTATGTTGAGTTATTAAACATCGAAGAGGGCCTAGAGAGGTCATTTTATGAAAAACAATGCATAAATGAAAACTGGTCTGTAAGAGAACTAA
>CAYIHC010000036.1:0-8797 GCA_964363105.1 Candidatus Woesearchaeota archaeon
AATGAAAATTTTGTTTATTCCGACATACGTGAAATTAGATATTTTGCCTAGTTTGAAGAAGGTTAAAATTAAAGAAGAAAGAGTAGGTGTAATAACAACTGCGCAATTTATTGATCAATTGGATTTAATTTGTTCTAATTTGAAAGGGAGTGTTAAAGGCGGGCAGATATTAGGTTGTAATGTTGAAAGTGCCAAAAAAATTTTAAGTAAAATTGATGCTTTTTTGTATATTGGGTTAGGAATGTTTCATCCTTGGGCTTTGACTGTTTTAAATAAGCCTGTTTATATCTTGAATCCTGAGGCAAAGGAATTTAAAAAAATAAGTGAGAAAGAGATTGAAAAGTATAGGAAAGAGAGAAAAGGTAAAATTTTGAGATTTATGCATGCTGAAACTGTAGGTGTAATTGTAAGCACAAAGCCATTGCAGTATAATATGGAAAAAGCTTTAGAATTAAGAGAGAATATTAAAGGGAAGAAGGTTTATATCTTTGTTTCTGATAATATAAATGAAGGTCAGTTGGAGAACTTTAAAGGCATTGGTTGTTGGGTTAATACTGCCTGCCCTAGGATTGAAATGGGAAAAATGTTGAATTATTCTGAAATACCTGAAGAATATTTAAAGAAAAAAATTAGTTATAGTTATTTGGAAGGAAGTAAGTGAACTTAACTTTAAATATTAATCCAGCTATAATTAAAGATATTAAACTACCGATAATTATTTCATTAAAGGTGTTTGTTTTTAAAAGAATTAAAATTGTGGTTAATAAAAAATAATAAAATATTGTTGAATTCTTTTCTAAAAATTTTACTTTTTTGTAGTTTTCATCAAATTTACTAATTGTTTTGATCTTTCCTTTAATTTTGAAATTTAAAGGATAAAGCCATTTTATCCCTGCAACTGTGAATGAATCCTGCAATAAATGCAAAAAACAACCTAAAAATATTCCAAAACTGAAAAACAATATTGAATTTCTGAAGTAAACTGAGAATATTAAAGTGAGGATAAACCAGCTTAGAGAGATTATCAAAATACCTAAAAGAGAGTGCCAGAGACCCCTGTGAGAAATGTTTAACTTCCAGAAGAATAATTTTAAAACCAGAGAGAAAGGCCTCAGAATAAATCTTGTTAATTTCCCTGAGAATCTCAAAATAAAAAAAATAAATTTTTTTAATGGTTTTTTTGATTTAAGGTTTAGTAGATAACTGTCATTAGCATCAACTGTGTCGGGCAATAAAGAACCAACAATTAAACCTAAAACTAATAACAACAATGATAGATTTAAGTTGAGAAATTTTATAAAAGGTGAAACTAATAGTAAAGTGATTAGTATATGATATTTGCCTAGCATTTTGACCTCTTTTTAATGAGATAAATTTAAAAACTCTTTATATTTAAAGTATTTTATGCAAAAAGAGAATAATCTATATACTGAGGTATTAGAGTTAGCATCTAGAAAAAGCATATTTTATCCTTCAAATGAGATTTACAATGCTCCTGCCGGGTTTTGGAGTTTTGGGCCTATAGGGGAAAGCATAAGAAGGAGAGTGATTGATTTCTGGAGGAAGGAATTTGTTCAAGAAAATGAGATGCTTGAGATAGATGGAAGCATTACAATGCCTGAAGAAGTTTTTAAGGCATCTGGACATTTAAGCTCTTTTGTTGATCCTGAAGTTGTATGCAAGAATTGTAAATCAAGATTTAGGGCTGATAAATTGTTAAGCGAGAAATTAAACAAGATAGTTCCTGAATCTTTAAGTGTAGATGAATTTAATGCAATGATGAAGAAAAATAATATTAAATGTTCTTCTTGCAAGGGTGATTTAAGCGATGTTAAAAAGAGCTCTTTAATGGTGCAGAGCAATATACGTGGTGAAAAAAACTTCTATTTAAGACCTGAAGCGTGTCAATCAATATTTTTAGAGTTTTTGAGAATGACTAAAACAATGAGAGTTACCTTACCTAAAGGAATTGCACAGATTGGAAAAGCATTTAGAAATGAAATTTCTCCAAGACAATCAATTTTAAGATCTATAGAATTTTCCCAGATGGAAGCTGAGATATTTTTTAATCCTGAAAAAATAAATGATATAGAAGATTTTAAATTAATTGAGAATTATAAATTAAGAATATTAAGAGTTGATAAAAAAGAGATAGAAGAAATAAACTGTAAGGATTTAGTTCAGAAAAAAATTATCTCTGGGGAACTACCTTGTTATTTTTTAGCTAAAGAGCAACAATTTTATGAAAAACTTGGGATACCTAAAGATAAAATGAGATTCAGGGAACTAAACAAAGATGACAGGGCTTTTTATTCGAAAGAAAGCTTTGACTTTGAGGTTTTAACTTCTGTTGGATGGCTGGAGTTAAGTGCTAATAACAATAGGCAAGATCACGATCTAAAGGGGCATTCGGATGGAAGTAAGCAGGACTTAAGTTTTAGTGATGATGGGAAGAAATTTATTCCTCACATATTTGAGGTTTCTATCGGTGTGGATAGAAGCTTGTATGCTATTTTAGAATTAAGCTTTATCAAGGAAAAAGAAAGAAATGTTTTAAAATTAAATCCAAGATTAAGCCCTTATGATTGTGCTGTATTTCCTTTGGTGAATAAGGACGGAATGGATTTAGAGGCTAAGAAACTTGTTAAAATACTAAGAGACAATTTGTATGAGGTTTTTTATGATGATAGTGGAAGTGTAGGAAGAAGATACAGAAGAATGGATGAGGTAGGTGTTAAGGTTTGTGTTACTGTTGATGGTGAAACTTTAAAAGATAAAACAGTTACTCTTAGAGATAGAGATTCAATGAAACAAGTAAGAATTAAAATTGATGAGTTAAGCTGCGTATTGAATCAGATGATTTGTTTTGATAAAGAATTAAAAGAATTTGGAAAGGTGATTAATTGACTGTAAACTGGAAATTGATTTTAGGTATCTTGTTTTTGGTTATTATTTTAATATTTATTCTTACCTTTAAATCCAATAAAGAGGTTGTGAAAATCGGTGCGGTTTTACCATTAACTGGGAAAGGGGCCCCTTACGGAGAAGAGTGGGGGAATGCAATTTTAATGGCTGTTGAGGATCTTAATGCTGATGGGGGTGTTAATGGTAAACTCTTGGAGGTTGTTATAGATGACAGCAAAACTGAAAATGCAGTTGCTGTGACCTCTATGACTAAATTGGTAAATGTAGATAATGTTAAGATTGTTTTTAGTGGCTTAAGCGGTCCTGTTGCAGCAGTAGCACCTGTCGCTGAAGAGAATAAGGTTATATTATTTGGGGTAACTACTGCAACCAATTGGGCTTTGGAAAATGAGTATTCTTTTAAGGATTACACAGATATAGCTTTGGAATGTAAATTTTTAGGGGAGAAAGTAAAGGGTAAAAAAATTGCTTTTATCGGTGTCAATGTTGATACAACTTTGGATTGTATAAATAGCCTGAAGAATGAGGGTGTAGACTTAGTCTATGAACTGTATACAAAGGAGGATAATGATTTTCGAAGCCAGATTACGAAGGTAAAGGATAGTGGGGCAGATTTCATAATGATAAGACCCCTTAAGGCTGAGTTTTTGATATTAATAAAACAAATGAAGGAATTAGAATTTACTCGACCGTTGATTTGCCCGACTTTACGGCTTACTGGTTGCGATACTAAGGAGTTTATAGAAATAGGAAAAGAGTTTTTAAACGGAGGGATAGCAAGCGGATTTTATGTAGATAGAGATAATCCAAAAGTAAGCCAATTTTTTAATAGATATAAAGAGAAATTTGGCAAGGAATTAACAGGAGATGGGATATTCGTTTATGATGATGTTAAACTCCTAGGAAAAGTTTTAGAGATTTGTGATAAGACGGGAAATATAGCTGATACGACTTGCCTTAAAGAGGAAATAAAAGGGCATAGTTTTGATTCTATTGCTGGAAAAGAAAAGCTAAAGTTTGATGATAAAGGTGTAGCAAGTCGAGAAGTAGCCTTATTTAAATTTGAAAACGGTAGTTGGGTAATAAATTAAATTTGTATTAATTGTTTTTTTCTTATCTTGTATAAGCCTTCAATGAAATCGGTTCCTGCATAGCCTGCTAATAAGGATAATTTTAAATCTGTTGGGAAGAATAAACCTGCAAATAAGCCAATAATTCCCGATGCTATTAATGTGAATAAAATTGCTTGAAGTTTAAAACCTTTAATTTTAGGATCTAATTTATATTTTAAGAAGCCGACACAAGCACGTGCTAAACCACCAATAAAACCGAATAAGGCTGCTTGTAAATAAGGTTCCATAAATTTGGTTGTTTTTGAATATTAATAAAGATTTTGATGATACAGAAGTTTTATAAATTTCTGCTTTTTGTTTTTGTTTATGTCACAAGGTAAACCGGGAAGGCTCGAGATGGAGTTTATGCAAAGGCCATTTATGACTCATAGGGTGCAAAAAGAAAACTTTTCTTTGTATAATGATGGTTATTTTAATTATGATCGTCTGGATTTTGAATTACAACTTGCGAGGGCCGTTGCTTTTAAAGAACTAAGGGGGAAGAAGGGGTGGGTGGAAACAATGGCAATGTTTTTTCTTGATACTGCAGACAGCGATGATGGGTCATGGAAGAAATTTTTGGGTGGTAAAGGTGAGAAAAAACTAATTGAATATGGTAATAATTATAATGCTGTTGAAACTTATTTGATGAGGGTTATGGGTGGGAGAAATCCTGAAAAATTTACCAGTCTTACAATAGGGAACTTGGGAAACATAGTTTATGTTCCTTTCGGGAGACCAAGAGATTTCCCTGTTGCTGATTTTGAGCTTCTTGTTGGAAAAGTATGCGCTAGTGTTACAGGATATGCGCTTTTTATTAGATGATTTTATAAACACAATAACTTTTTCTTTTTTATGGGCCGGTAATTCAGTCCGGTAGAATGCTCGGCTGGCAGTCGAGATGCCTCGGGTTCAAAAGAGTTTTCTTTTAAGAAAAGAAACCTCGTAAAGAAAAAAGAAATTTCTTTTTCCGTGTTTTTCTTTTTGAAAGAAAAAGCTCTGAAAGTCCCGACCGGTCCACAACCTTTTTTTTAACAAAGAAACTCGAATGGCTTCTGTTCCAATACACAGGAAACCTTGAGAAAAGAAAAAGCGTTGAAAAATGGGTTTGGTCATTCATAAGGCTTTTAATTCAAATTTAACTGGTAATTTTTGATGAAATATGAGTAAATGGTTTAAGAATTATACTGGAGATTATCTTGGAACTTATGTTCTTTCAGGTTTGACAATAATATATTTTTCAGCTGCGGCTAGCTTGTTCTTGTCGGGTTGTAAACTTTATCAGAACAATAGCGAGCAAAGACCTATTCCTGTTAAGTCAATCCCAATTAGGGAAAGAAATAAATCCAATTTAATAGAACAAATGCCTACACCTATTGAAGAACCTAAGCAATGGGAAAATAAACCAGTTCCACGAAAATCAGTTCCTGTAGATGATGATTTTGAAGAATCTGTTGAACCTGCTTTCGCAAAAAATGGTTTTAGACTCGAGTTTAGGATTTGATAGAAACTTATTTAAGTTGACTTAATTTGAATTTTTGTATGGAAGATTGTATCTTTTGTAGGATTGTGAAAGGAGAAATACCTGCTGAAAAGATATATGAAGATAAAGATGTTTTTGTTTTTTTGGATATAAATCCTGTTAATTATGGACACTCTTTAGTTATTCCAAAAGAACATTATAAAATGATGATAGATACGCCTGATAGTGTTTTAAGTAAGGTTTTTTTGAAGTCAAAAGAATTAATGAAAGTGATTAAAGAAACTATGAAGTCAGATTATGTTGCTGTATCTGTAATTGGTATAGATGTGCCTCATTTTCATGTTCATTTAGTGCCAAGATATTTTAATGACGGAATGGCTACTTTTTGGCCTACTAAGAAATATAAAGATAACGAAATAAAAGAAACAGCTGAAAAGATAAGAAAAGCTGTTTAATTTATTCTAATTTTCTTATTCTATACCGACCAAGTTTAACAATTGCCAATGATTGTTCTAGATCTTTGATATTAATAGACATTAAAAACTCCATTAATACATTTGCGAATTGAAATGCGTTGAAGGAAGATGGTAGTCTTAGAATTACAATTCCACAATGTGGTTTAGTTTGTGAAGTTATAAAATATCCAAACTCTAAATCTTTTGTTACAAGAATGCTTTTACTCCTTATTGCATATTCCAGTATCTTTTTATCAGTAGCTTGCCCTAAGCCGATATCTCTTGCATGTATAACCTCCAAGTTAATCTTTTTGAAAATATTTAAAGTAGAATAAGGTATGTTTGCATCAAGAAAGAATTTCATCTTTTAATTTTTAATAAACCAACTTGTTCCTCAGAAACTATTTCTGTGGCATATTTTAGGGCAGATAGTATGCTGTTCTTATCGACACCATATTCCTTTTCAATTTCTTCAAAGGTCATATCACTGGCTAAAGCCCCTATAATCTCATCTACAGTTATCCTAGTTCCTTTGATTATGGGTTTACCAAATCTTACATTTTCATCGATTATTACTTCTGCCATTTTATGTTTAACATACCATTTTATTTATAAAACTATCGTTGTTATTTCAATTTTCAAAAACCTAATATTTTTTAAATGCTATTAATTTAAAGATTTATAAGTCTCGGTAGCTCAGCCTGGCTAGAGCACGGGTTTCATAAGCCCGGGGTCGAGAGTTCAAAACAGCCTTTCTTTTGAGAAAAGAAAGCTTGGGGAAAGAAAACTTTCTTTTTCCGAGGTTTTTCTTTTTGAAAGAAAAAGCTCTGAAAGTCTCTCCCGAGACACTTAAATTTACTGAGATTATTACTACGATTTTTTTGATGTAGTATCCTGATATTTTTGACTAAAGATTTATAAACAGCATTGATCTTGAATTTTACATGGTTGATTTTACTGCTCCAAATGCGGGAACAATACAAAGAGCTGGACCTATGAATCCTATAAAGATGATTATCAACAGCATTGTCGGGGTTATAATTGGAGTTTTATTTATTTTGTTGTTAGCTCCTACTGTTTTGTGGTTCGCTGAAAGCCAGAATACTGCTAAGATATTTTCATTTACAAAAGAGGTTTCTTCAACAAGCGGGGCTTCGGGTTATATACGAACTACTGAAATAGCCAACGCAAATACACCTATTGTTTGTTATGAAAACAAGATACAAGGAAATTGTCTTTATTATGATTACAAATTGGAAGAGTTAAAATATACTCTAAAAGACTATTGTGGAAACTTAGGGAAAAATCAACAGGTTATAGAAACTAAAGGGCAAAAATGCAGCAGAAATAATAAGGGCGAGGAAAAATGTAGACAGTGTTATCTTGTAAATGAGAGTAACTGGGTAAACATAAAATCTGAAACAAGATTCCAGCCTTTTTCAATTGGTAATTTTAAAGTTGATTATCCGAATAGCGCTAAGATAATTGGAGCAGAGAATTACAATAAGCAGATTGATACAATACATAGGGAGAGCATGAGATATATTAAAGATAATAGTAATTTATTAGTTGGCGGTAATTCTAATGGACAAGTGATCAGTCATGGAGGTGATAAGAAATATCTTTTAATCTCAACAAAAGACTATCAATCAACTTATGATACACTTAAAGCACAAGATAGAATACTTGCGTGGATATTAAGAATAATTACTTTAGTTGTTTTGATATTTGGTTATAATCTTATTTTCGGACCAATCTCATTAATGTCTAGTTTTGTTGGAAAGATACCAATTATTGGGAGATGGATTGATGGTGCTGTCGGCGGTGTTATTTTTATTGTAAGTCTTTTACTTGCTATAGTCCACTTTATTATATTGTGGATTTTGATTATGATAATAAAAAATATTTTATATATTGCAATTCTTTTAGCTGTTATTGGATTAATCTTCTATCTTTATGCATACTTTAAAAAACAAAATTAAATTATTTTCTTTTGATTGTTATTTCTAGAGTTGAAACTCTAACATTTCTGCCTTCTTGATTCTTAAACTCTTCACTGTTAATTTTTATGTCTTTTACTTCTGTTTGCCCTTCTAAGAATCTTTTTGTAGCTACTTCTGCTACATCTATTGCACGGCTCATGAATTTCCCTCTTGATTTTATTATAACTTCATTTGTATTTTGAGTAGTAAACTGCATAACCACTCCTGTTATATAATTCATAAAGGGTTTTCCACCAATAAACACCACATTGTCGTCTTTGTTTGTTTTTTCTTTTTTATTTTCTTCTGTCATCTTCTTTCCTGATCTCCCCTTCTCATTCTAGGTCTTCTTCTTGTATCAGAGCTTTCTGTCTTGATTTTTGGTTTTCTTTCAGGCAATTCGCCTCTTAGAATCTTCTCTTCTATAATCTGCATTTTCTTAAGCCTTACCAAATAACCTGCAACAATATTCCTTATTTTCTTTGAAGGAACCTCTGCAAATTCTCTTACAAGCCTTTTGTTTTCAATAAAATCTGTTGTTAGTTTATCACTATGAAGCTTTAATACGCTATTTGCCGATCTTTTTATTTTAGCTGTTTTTATTCTACCCATTCTTTTAGGGCATTTCAAAACATATTTAAAGCTTTCCCCCTTTTTAAACAGATGAAAAAGCTGGTGTTAGTTTTGTTATCTTTGTTTTTAATAGGCTGGAACTGGGATACGCATCAAGGCTTTGTCGAGAGTAGTTTCAATGGATTTCCTGATGAATTAAAAGAGAAATTATCTTTACCTTTAATGCAGGATGGAGCAATAATCCCTGACAGGGATTTTCAGGATTTT
>CAYIHC010000037.1:0-8727 GCA_964363105.1 Candidatus Woesearchaeota archaeon
GTTATTCTTGTGGAAAACGTTAAACAAATAGAAATTAAAGAAAATATCTCTGTTATCGGTTAACTAAAAGGTTTATATCTAAACTCCCAAATAACAAAAGCAATAATCCAATTATTAAGAAGATTGAACTGAATAAAACTATAAATTTAGCTCCTTTTTTTGTCCCAAATTTTTCTTCAAAACTTTTACTACCAAATCATTTTGGGATTGTTATTAAATGTGATTTTGAAAGATATTTCTTAAAACTAATAACAAGAGCGCCAAAAACAATATTGATGAATCCAATTATAATTTGAGATTTTATCATGTTTCCTCTTAGTTATCTTTTGATGACTATAATGTAGTTAGAACTATTTATAAACATTGTTAATTATAAATTTTCTTATGAAAGTTAAACAAAGAAACATATCGAATTATTTTTTGATAGGTTTTTTTGTTCTGGTTTTCTTATTTGCAACTAAATTTGGCGCTTACTCCGGAAATGCAACAAAAGAGAGTGTATGTGTTGATACAGATCCAAAGAATATAGCTTGGGTTGCAGGAGAAGTCACTAAAGATGGTAAAACTTATTCTGATGAATGTGTAAAGAAGTCTAGTTTTGTGAAGGATTTTTTCTGTAATAAAAGAGGGGCAGTAAGTTATGTTAAAATGAGTTGTCCTAAAGACTGTCAAAACGGTGCTTGTGTTTTACCTTGTGTTGATTCTGATGGCGGAAAAGATTTAACTATTAAAGGCAAGGTTTCTATTGATGGCAAGGGTTATTCCGACTATTGTGAAAAAGATGGATCAATAAGAGAGCAAATTTGTGACAAAGACAAGAACAATAAACCGATAAGAAGAAATTTAAAATTAAAATGCCAAGACGGAGAGAAATGTGTTGATGGCAGATGTCTGCTTTCCGGAGATTATTGCATCTTTGATTATTCAAACTTTAAGAAATTTAAAAAAGAAGCAGAAAACTTTTTTAAATATTGTGAGACAAAGCTTTCATTAATCAGAGATATGTTAGGTTCAAATATCGGTAACAGAAAAGCAATTCTTTTATTTGAAGAGGGTGGTGCTCCGGCTTGGACTGTCGGCGATGACAGGATTTTTATAAACGTAAATAATCCGCCAGAATATCCTGGATTCCTATTGCATGAAGGCACACACTTTGTTCAAGATTACAAAGGTTTAACAGGTGACAGGGGCTGGGTTATGGAAGGAATTGCTGATCTTGTTAGATTCAAACTTACCACAGAGGAAGACGAGCCAGGTTGGGCAATTGGGTGTCAAGGGAATGAAGATCTCTCGGCAGGATATGGGTGTGCAGCAGCTTTCTTTTTATGGGTGGAGGAAAAATGTAAGGTAAGCGATATACAGATTATATTAAATAATATGATCTTAAAAGGAAAAGATACAAATGAGGTTTTTAAAGAATTATGTGGGAAGAATTTAACTGACTTATGGGATAGTTACAAATCAACAAATCCCCCCCAAAGAATATTCCCTACAACACAACCAGTGTCCGGAACAGACTATATTTGTCCTGAAGATCAGAAATCAGGTTTATGCGGACCAATAGACAAAATCTTTCCTCTCAATAACAAAATAGAAAGAAAAGACGTTTATGTTTACGGGCCAGGAAAAGTTCTTGAAACATCTGATTTTAGGATAACTCTTGATGCCCCTGAATTTCTAGTTATGAAGAATAAGTATGAACCTAAAGTTTCAGTAGAAAATCTAAAGGGTGAGCCTAAAGAGTTTAAATATGCTATGGGGGTTTGTGATTCTGCAAGTGTTTGCGCCGATTTTTATACTATCGTAGAATCATCCAAGCTAGAAGGGTCAGTTGAAAAAACAGGAGAGAAAGGTTCTACTTTTTTTCAGACAACTTTCAAACCTAATGAGAAAAAATATATTACCGTGACTTTAACCCCGGAGAAACCAACAATGACCGATACATTCGTAAATTTTTTGATCTTACGCCATATCGATGAAGAATTTAATAATCCTTACACAATTTTCTTTCAATCTTGGGTTAAGCCGGATGATTTTTATTTTAGTGATCCCAACCTAAACCCTCCAATACTTCCAGAATTAATACTGTGCAACGGAGGATATTTCCCGAGATTTATTATCCCTCCTCGGTATATTGTGGGGGGAGCTGAAAGTTATTTTGCTTATGGGTCAGCTAAATGCTGCGATAAAAAAACATTCTATCCAGATTTTAATTGTTGTAGTAATGCTGACTGCCAAGATGAATTGTGGATAGCCTCGTCAAATGGGTATTGTGTAGATGGGAGATGTATGCCAGAAACCAAACCGACAAACAAGGCCTTTGGAACAAAAAGGTTGCTTATAGGATCTAGATTTAATGCACAGGATATATGTAAAGATATTCCTGCAGACCAAATAGATCCTCAATTCCAGGAAGATATCTCAAGAATGGAACAATATTATGATTTTATGGCTAAAAAATTGTTGGATAAGCCCTCAAATTATCTCAACTTTGAAATAGTTAAAGTAATTGAAGTTCCTTCAGGGTTAAATAACTATTTTGGTGAAGGAAAAACGGATTATGATATCCTAAACTACCTGTCTACCAAATGCGGCATTAATACTCAAGAGTTTGATATTATCATCCTTCCTACAACTGTTGCTCAAATGGGGGAGTCTGCTGGCTGGGCATTGAATATAGGGGACGGAAAGGTAGAGTTATATGAAAAGGGGAATGTTCCTACTTTGATTCATGAAACTGGGCATTTGTTTGGATGCTCTGACCTCTATACGGGCATGGGTGGAAAATTGCAGTGGGGTAAAACTCTGTATGGGGATTATAGGAACGAGGCATATAATCTAATCTCTCAAGGGAAGATTAACGAGCTCCCATTAAAAACCTTTCAGGTTTGCAGGGGAGAGATGGGGTGGACAGATCTGAATAATAACGGCATTACAGATATTGAAGAATAGGTAGATTATGTTGGGGGTGCTTTAATGTTTAAAGATAGTTCATTATTTATTTAAGAGGATCTTCATATTCTCTCTTAATTTTTGATTTTAACCTAAGTAATGGTATCTCAAAGAGAATTAATAATACCCCTAAGAAAGTTACAATAGCGCTTAATGAACTGTATTTTTCTACCATTATAAAAAAGAAGATTACAAAAACTATCACAAATAAAAGTCCCACGGTTAAGACCGTAGCATTACCATACCCCCATTATAGGTAATATTTTTTTATCATGCATCTTTTGAACAACTGAAATAGTTTTCCAACAAGACCTATGAAATGTTTTTATATCCTCCTCAGATAATGCGCCAATGTAAAAACTTTTTGTGGGATTCCAAGGACCAGCATATAACTCATTTTTATACTTTATTTCTTTTTCACAGATTTCACATTTCATCGATATGTAACTTTGAAAAAGCTTTAAAAGTCTATTTTTTCTTAATCTTTTATGGAAGATTTACTAAAAGCATGTTACATTCCATTAGATAAATCTTGGATTATAAGAATGGGTGTTTTAGATCTTTTAAATGGGTATAATGATTGTTTAAATTTTCTTAAAAAACAAAAATTCTTAAGCGATGATTTAAAAGCATTATACAAATCAATTATTGCATGGAACAATAACGAAATTATACCTGTAGGAGAATCAGGCACATTATACAGATTTCTTAGATTAGCTTCCTGGAAATTAGACTTAGAAAAGCAATTTATTCTAAGCGGAACGCTAAAGCAAAGAAAGATTTATGATGATCCAACTATTATTTTTTTGTCTTTAAAAGAATTATTAAAACTAGATGGTAGAACATCCCAGTGGGCTAGTGCCTCAGTTTTGTTGGGAAATCCAGAGTTAGTTAACGATCCACCGTTTAAACTAAAGTTAACTTACGAAGCTGTTGATCATTGGAAAACAATGAGAGAAAATGGTTTGTGTTGGGAACCGAGATATGATAAAACAATATTAATCCAGGCTGAAATTTTTATTAAATTGTTAAAAGGTGAAACTGTTAACTTTACTCCAAAACAAGCTGAAGACTATTGTTTTGCTAGAGCTTTTAATTTTATAACTAAGAATGAAGGTGAAAAGCGATGGCCTCAGCTTCACAATCACGAAAGTGATCGTTTAATCGAAATGGAAAAAGTTATGCAATCAGTTGAAGAAGGTGAAATCGATTCTAAAGACCATAGAGTTGTTCAGGCTATTGCGATGTTGGCAAAGTTAAAAGGAAAAAGCATCAAATTTAAGTATCTTAAGGCAGTAAGCAAGAGCTGGCCTCAATTCTGGGATTTTTTGAAACAGCTTTAAACAACCAACAATTACCTATAAAAATGGAAAGATTTAAATATATGGTATAAACACCATGTTTCTATGGTGGTATCTACATGAGAAACAAAGATGCAATAATTATCAGATATTTAATAGAAAACAAAAATGAAGAGTTGAATATTCTCAAGATTTCCAAGGGAATAATAATGGATTATAAAAATATTTATTCTATTGTAAAAAGGCTTGAAAAAGAATCACTTCTTAGACTTGAATCTTTTGGGCAGTCTACCAGAGTTAAATTAGTCCAACAAGTGCATCCAATTTTTTTTGAAGCTGAATACAATCGAAGAAAAGAGCTCTTAAAAAACAAAAATCTGGCGGTAATGCTCAACGACTTCAAAAATACACTAAAATCAAAATGTTGCATAATCCTAATCTTTGGGTCTTATGCAAAGAACACTCAAACAAAAAACTCAGATATTGATTTAATGTTCATTGTTCCAGATGGGATGGAAGAACTATTTGAAAAAGATGTCCATCGAGTAGCAAGATCTTTACCCCTACCAATACATCCTTTAGTATTCTCTGAAAAACAATTTTTAGAGATGACTCATGCCCATGAATCTAATGTCGGACAGGAAGCTTTAAAAAACAATATAATTTTATATGGTATAGAAACATATTACGAGATGATTTAACAGTAGGTAACAAAAATCTGGCGGTGAACTTTTGTTAGACAAAGAAAGAATAAAAGAAGCTCAGCAAAACTTTGCGCAATATCTTCGAGATAGGCTAATCAAAAAAGAAAATAATGAAACTGCAAAAGCAATGTATATCAAAAATGCAGATTTGTCTTTAAATCTTGCAGAAGAATGCATGAGTAGTAGTTTAAATCCTTATATCTGGGTTGTAGTCATATCTTATTATTCCATGTTTTACATTGCAAATGCTGTTCTTCTTGAGCTTGGCTATAAAACAGGTGACAAAGTGGTCCATAAGATTACCCAAGATGCTTTAATTGTTCTTGTGATGGATAAAATAAGGGAAGGCCTTCTGGAAGAGTATGAAAACGCAAAAGAGGATGCTTTGGAAATTGCTTCAATTAAGTCAGATGAAATTATTGCGTTTTATGGATTGGAGTTAAATAAACGGTCAAGATTCCAGTATAATATGACTGAGTCTATACAAGAACAGAAAGCAAATACTTCATTAAAAAGAGCGAAACAGTTCATGCTCGAGATGAAGAAATTATTACCTTTATTCAAAAAGTAGTAAGGGTCAGTAGCGTTAAATAAGCTGTAAGTTAAACTATTGATTTGCTAGACAAGCAATAATTTTTTGAAAAAGCTTTAAAAGTCTATTCTTTCTAGTTATTCTTGTGGAAAACGTTAAACAAATAGAAATTAAAGAAAATATCTCTGTTAAAGAGTTAGTTAAAGAGATGCAGAAATGTGGAGTTATAGGTGCAGGTAGAATAGGAAAAGCAGCTGAAATCTTTGAAGAAATGTTAAAAAACAAATCTAAAATCTATTTAGGATTAGCAGGCGCAATGGTTCCAGGCGGTATGAGAAATATCTTAAAGGATTTAATCTTAGATGGTTACATAGATGTTTTAGTTACAACAGGAGCAAATTTAACTCATGATTTAGCAGAATCTCTAGGATTTAAACATATTAAAGGAGATTCTAATGCAGATGATGAAAAACTAAACAAACAAGGCCATGATAGGGTTTATGATTCTTACTTGCAAAATAAAGCCTACCAAAAAATGGAAGATCTATTTAATGAACACTTAAGTGAACTAGAAGGAAAAAGATTATCAGGTTCTCAATTTTTAAAATTATTAGGTTCATGGATTAAAGATAAAAATAGTATCTTAAGAGCCTGCTATGAAAAGAACATTCCAATATATTCCCCGGCTTTAATAGATTCAGGAATAGGCTTAATGCTATGGAATTTGTTAGCTAAAGGAAAAAAATTTGACATTTTAATGTTTGACGATTTAAAAGAAATAATGGATTTAGTCTGGGAAAGCAAAAAGAATGGTGTTTTCTACATAGGCGGCGGAGTTCCTAAAAATTTTATCCAGCAGGCTATGCAGTTCTCTCCGAATATGGCAGATTACGGGATACAAATAACAATGGACAGAGTAGAATGGGGTGGAAGCTCAGGAGCAGAATTAAAAGAAGGAATTTCATGGGGTAAAATGAAGCCAAAAGGAAAATTCGTTGATATAAAATGTGATGCAACTATTGCTCTGCCTTTAATTTATAGTTATGTGAAAGGAATAAAAAGAAACAGGTTAATTATTTAAATGCCGAAGGAATAGAAATCTTATGGGACTAATAGCTGTTAGGGGGGACAGATTGAACAGGGTTTTAGCTGATGTAGAGATATTAGTAGAAGATGTAGCAAATCTATTTGACCAAGACAAAATAGCTAAAGAGCGATTAGTTGAAATTAAAAAAGATCCTTCTATGGGTAAATCTGAGAATGAACTAAACAATTATCTTAAAAAAAGAGGGGTAAAAATTGAGTGAATGGATAGTAAAGTTTCATCCTGATTTGTTTAAAGATTTAGATCGCTTAAGTATTTAAAATTAATTACAACTATTAGGGGTAGAACTGGAAATAATATCCGGACACTACATTGATATTACAATCTCTAAGCATTTATAAAGACCTGGATATTACAATATCATAGATATCCCTCGTGATTAAATGGTCTGTAAATGTTAATAGTAAAATCATGAGATTTACCTAATATTCGTGTTTTAAAAAGTTCAGTTAAATCATCGTCCACTTCAACCTCAAGACCCTTTCTATTAGCGGCCTTAGCTAATCTACTTACACAATCATCAAGATGAAACCCGCCTAATTTTAAAAGATCTGTTCTACCTAACTGTTTTAAAATATGATCACTATCGGGGTAAGGGTGATTCCCATCTACTTCAGTAGTATGCGTTCTAAAACTCATCCCAACATCAATTACTCTATCTATGGGTCTTAAATTACATTAGATATCATATGTCTTGTAAATAATGCATACACAATATTAAAACCATTTTTCCTATACCTTAAATCAATACAAGAGTTAAGTAAAGCTTTATATTTTTCTCTAAATTCAGCCATAGCTTCATTAAATGCTACTCGTCTTATTTCTTCTTTCTCATCTTCAGTTTTGGCTTCATGTAACTTTAATAAAAATTCTTTTTCTTTGTCAGCATTAGACGGATCATAAAAATGAGCCCCACAAACGATTTCATGATTTATATATTCAGGTATTGGGTATAAAAACAAAAATACTTTCATTCTTTCTTATAAAATCCAGTCCATTTTAGTTTAGCAGGGTTTCTTCCTAATTTCAACGAATTTTTTCTGCATTTTGAAGAACAAAAATATAATATTTTACTTGCCTTACTAATAACCATATTTCCAGTCCCAGGTTCCAATGTGCTATTACAAAAACTACACTTACTCATTTGTTGTCCCCTTTCTTGTCTGGTTTAATTTTCTAGCTTCAATCTCAGTCTCTCTCAACATTAAAAAATCGCCGTTTCTTATAGAGCCTTTAACATTTCTTCTTATTATTTTCCCTTCATCTCTTCCACCTAAAATTCTTGCTCTTACTTGTGTTATTTCTCCCCTTACACCTGTTCTGCCTATAACCTCTTCCACTTTAGCAGGAACTGCCTCTGTGAAAAGAGATTTTTGTTGCTCTTCTCTTCTTGGTTTTTGTTCTTGTTTTGGCTGTTCTTTCATTTTACTTCTGTGCTTGTAGCATTCTTTCTACACTTCTTATTGCTTCTTTAGCTTCACCTTCATTTACAATAACTACTGCTGTTGTTGCTACGCCTAATCCTGCAGCTGTTCCTAATTCTTCTTTAGTAGAAACCTTAACAAAAGGAACATTTTTCTCTTTACATAATGGTTCTAAATGCATTATAATCTCTGGTGGATTAGTATTCTCAGCAACTAAAACAAGTTTAGCTATACCTCTTTCAACAACCTTTGTAACCTCGTTAGCTCCCTTCTTGATCTTTCCTGTATTTTTTGCTATTTCAACAGCTTCTAAGGCCTTTTCTGTTAATTCTTTTGATATCATAGTAAACCTCCTGTATAATCATCGGTTTAGTTATCTCACTAAAATTTCATTTAAAAGCTTTACTAAAATTATCATAGACTAAAACAAGGGATAAATCGGTGCTTTTTCAAACAATTGTTATTGTTCCAAAAATAATTGATTAACTTAGTGTAGACAAAAATTGGTTCACCCCAGAACATTTATTAGTGTAAGTAATATTACTAAAATCTCAACATCTTTGCCAAATATGGCTTTTATATCTTCAAAAATCTTCTCTTTTAAATGTTTTTCCGTGAGAAATCTCATTCCTTTAGGTCTGAGATGAATCACGAGTGTCTTAGTAACGTTCCGTGCAGGGTAAACATAATCTATTGGCTTTATACTCTC